>JAICXV010000400.1 GCA_025934545.1 Verrucomicrobiia bacterium | reverse complement strand
TCGGATTTTTCACCGCCAACAGGATGAACGTGATCAGCGCTACGCCGGTTACGCCGTATGTTTCGAATCCATCTGCGCTCGGCCCAACGGAGTCGCCCGCGTTGTCGCCGGTGCAGTCCGCGATGACTCCCGGATTGCGTGCGTCATCTTCTTTGATCTTGAAGACGATCTTCATCAGATCGGAGCCGATATCGGCGATCTTGGTGAAAATACCGCCGCAGATACGCAGCACGGAGGCACCGAGCGATTCGCCGATCGCGAAACCAATGAAGCACGGGCCGGCGAGGTTGCCGAGGAACATCAGAATGCAAATCATGAAGAACAATTCAACGGCGACGAGCAACAAACCGACGCTCATGCCGGAACGCAGCGGGATGCCGAGCGTAGCCAGCGGATTGCCACGCAGTGCGGAGAAGGCGGCGCGCGAATTGGCCACGGTATTGATACGAATACCGAACCAGGCGACACCGTAAGAGCCGAGCATACCAAGGATCGATGCCAGCAAAATCAGAACAACGCGGCCGGGTTCTTCGTTTTGCAATTTGCCGAAGTAAATGCCCATGCAAATCGCGATCAGGACCCAGAGAATGGCGAGGAATTTGCCCTGGGTGAACAAATAAGTCTTACACGTTTCCCAAATTGTGTTGGACACGTTGGCCATGCTGCTATGGACGGGCAGCGCCTTGGTCTGCGTGTATTGGAGCAAGCCGAAGAGCGCGCCTACAACGCAAATGGCAATGCCGATATACATGAGCGTGGTGCCGCTCATGTTATTCAATCCCGCAAAATGGACCTGCGTCAGATCGGGGATGACGATATTGGATTCACTGGCGAAGGCGCCGGGAACGAGACCGAAGACCGCCACGAACAAAGCGGCCAAAAAACATAAGTTCTTTTTTGTCATATATATGATGTAGGGCCGGATTAAATGCCACGTGCCCATCAAATTGCCAATATGTTTTTTCTTCGAGCAAGCCTGATTGGTGACTAAGGCGTTGACTGACAATGTCGTTAAATATTGATTTCCAGCACCTTGCGCAAACGCATTGAAAAATCTTCAACCAGCGCGACTGTTTAAATCGCGATCTTATCCCAACAAGGGGTTACTTAGGAGCGCGAGAAACCAATATGAAGTTTTTTGGGGCTGCCGGGGTTCACGTCGCGTGCGAAAACGTAATAAAATTCTGTCCCGCCAAACGGCAGGACCGTCCAGGCCAGACGCTGATACGCGCCATCCTTGCAGCGGTGACGCGCGGTGAAGCTGATGGGCGAACCCTTTTCTACTTGCAATAAAGCTTTGCTGGTCTGTTCCCAATCCTCGGCATGAACGAGCGTCAGGATGCTTTTGGCTTTTAATTCGTCTTCGATGAAACCGACGTAATGTTCCCACGCCGGATTGACGCAACGAAAAATACCAGCGGAATCAATGACCGCCAGCATTTGCGGCGACAACATGAAGAACGGGTTGGTCCGCGTTTGCAAATCGAGCCGCTCTTGTCCATCGGCCGGCATCACGTTCGTCGCGCCGAGCAGGTTGCGGATGCGCGAAGATTGTTCTTCGATCAATTTGGTTTTGCGATACAGGTCGAGAAAGACGCTGATCTTCGTGCGCAAAACGTCCGGCACAATCGGCGAGAAGATGTAATCGACTGCGCCCAGCGAATAGCCGCGCGCCGTCAAATCGTCTGTGTTGTGCACGCTGGTGATGAAGATAATCGGCGTGTTCGCGCATTGCGCACGCTGACGGATCATCGACGCGGTTTCGAAGCCATCCATGTTCGGCATGAAAACGTCCATGAGGATGACCGCGAATTCGTGGTGCAAGATTTCGCGCAAGGCTTCCCGGCCGGATTTGGCGAGAACCACCGTCTCATTCAATGTCGACAGGACCGATTCGAGCGCGACCAATTTATCGTCGCGGTCGTCGACAATTAGTATTTTCGCCGGAATGGTCGGCTGCCCCGCGGGTGCAACGCGCGGAGCGCTCAGCGGGACCGGTGGAGCGTCGAGTAGGTCTGGGGTCATAGGGACATTATAACTCGCTCACATATTATATGGCGCATTGGTTTATCGATGCAACCACACATGCAATACCGACCGCAAATGCTCACGGTCGACCGGTTTGGCGATGTAATCCGAAGCGCCGGCCGCGATGCATTTTTCGCGGTCGCCTTTCATCGCTTTGGCAGTGACGGCGATAATCGGAATTTCTTCGAACCCGGAAATCTGCCGGATTGTGCGGATAGTTTCGTAACCGTCCATCGCCGGCATCATGATGTCCATGAGGACGATGTCGATCTGGTCGCGGTTTTTAACCATCACCTCGATAGCATCCTTGCCGTTTTCCGCCGACATGACTTTCATTTCGAAGCGTTCCAGCACGCTGGTCATGGCGAAAATGTTGCGAACGTCGTCATCGACCACGAGCACGCGTTTGCCTTCCAGGATCGAATGATGCAACGAGGTCAACATCTGACGCTGTTTCTCCGGCAACTTCGAAACGTTGCGGTGCAGAATCAGCGATGCTTTGTCGAGCAAGCGCTCGGGGGCGCGCGCGTCCTTGATCAGAATAGCTTCCGCCATTGTCTTGAGGTGCGCGTGTTGGTCTTTGTGCAATTCCATCGCGGTATAAACGACAATCGGCACTTGTTTGCTCTCGGGTTTGTTCTTAACCGCTTCGAGCAATTGCATTCCGGGCATGTCCGGCAGCTTGAGGTCGAGAATGATGCAGTCGTATTTATGCCGTTGCAATTCGTCGAGCGCCTCTTTGCCTGTCGTCACAGAGGTGGTCTGGACGTCGCCGTTGCCGATCAACTCGCGAATGTATTTGATCTGCGTTTCGTCGTCTTCGACCAGCAACAGGTTTTTGACCGGCCGTTCAACGAACATCTTGATCTCGCTGAAGGTATGTTCGAGCGCTTCGCGCGTGTGTGACTTGGTCAGGAAACCAAACGCTCCCTGCGACAATTCCGGCTGGGAATCGTCGCAAACGCTGATGATATGAACCGGAATATGGCGAGTCGTGAAGTCGACCTTCAAACGATCGAGCACGCGACGGCCATCGATATCCGGCAAACGCAGATCCAGCGTGATGGCATCAGGCTTGAGTTCACGCGCCAGCGACAACGCGGCCGCTCCGTGCGACGCAATGATTCCTTTGAACCCTTTGGTGTGCGCCATTTCCAGGAGCAACGCGGCGTAATGTGGATCATCTTCGACAATCAGCAACACGCGGTCGCCGGGATTAATTTGCGAACGATCGTCGGCGACGCTGAAGTCGACCAACTCCGTGGCCGCTTCTTCCGAATGCATCGGTAACAACGTTGTGACCCGTTCGAACGAAGGGGATAATTGCGGCGGAGCCGTGGGAGCGGGCGTGGTGCGTTTGATTGTGCGCATGGGCGCGGGACTGACCGGCAGATAGAGTGTAAACGTGCTGCCCTGGCCGAGCGCGCTGGCGAGGCGGATTTCGCCACCGAGCAATCGCGCGATTTCGCGGCTGATGGCCAGACCGAGGCCGGTGCCGCCGTATTTACGACTCGTCGAACCGTCCGCTTGTTGGAACGCTTCGAAAATGAGTTGCTGTTTCTCCGGCGCGATACCGATACCGGTATCCGATACCGAGAACGCGATGACTTGGCGAGCGCGGTTGAGCGTCTCGCGATCCTGGCTCCAGCCTTCGGTCGCATTGGCGATGCTGAACGTGACGCTGCCGCGTTCGGTGAACTTGAACGCGTTGGAAAGCAAGTTGCGAATAACCTGTTCCAGGCGCTGCGAGTCCGTCGTGATATAACTGGGCAGGCTGCTGTCCAATTCCAACGCGAGGTTGAGGCTTTTCGTTTCGGCGACGTGACGGAACG
>JAICXV010000409.1 GCA_025934545.1 Verrucomicrobiia bacterium | reverse complement strand
GCTGCCTCAAGAACCTGGTCGCACGGCGCTCAAATTCTTGGCGAGTGAGCAGGCCAGTGAGCTCGTCGTGGACTCGAACCTTGTCTGCAAGGTCGCCAAGGCATACCCCAGGCGGTCGTTGCCCAAGTCGTGGGCGCGTTGCGACAGTGCGGCGAGCAACCGCCCGATGGCATCGCGAGTGACGCTTAGAAGATGCACTACCTGTCGTCGGCCAAGAGGTCAGCTTGAAGCCCTTGGTCCTGGAGGACGGTGGCTTCTGCCTGGGTCTTCAGCAGCAGCGCATCGGTTGACGTCGCATCGCCCTGGTCGTCGAAACCTGTTGTGACAATGGGTTTGTTCGTTGTGAGCGCAGTGATTTGCGCATAGGGCGGCCGCGCAAATTTGATAAGCTGGCTGGCTTTGTTGGTATCTTCGGTGAAGATCGTGTAGATCGGCCCATTGGTTATGTCGAAACCAAGTCCAGTGGCAATATCGCGCCCGCGATCTTCGAAAAGCATCACGTGCGTACCCTGGGGGCTGATCAGTTCGATCGACAGATCCGACAAGCGCGGATGGTCGATGCGCAAACCGACGTCGACACTGACCACTGGCAAAGGATTGGTGATCAGTATTTGCGATGTGGTAATCGCGTCGTCCAACAGCACCGTCCCGTTTTTGTTGGTGATGGTTTCGACCAAATCGGGCGTAAGACTACGCGTGATCGTAATATCTATCGCTAGCGTCACCGCGGCTCCGCTGGTGTTATGAATTCCATAGATCCAGAACCCGCCAGTCAACGGCGGCGTGTTGGTATTGGCAAGGTTCAACGCACCGCCCGGCGCGACGATGTTCAGCGTCGCGGCGTCAAAGTTGGTCGTATCCGGGAAGAAATTTTTGCGCAGATAAAGATCAACAGGTCCGGTACCGGATTGATAGGTGAGCGCGATGTTCAGGTTCGTTGCGTCATCTGGAATTTCCAGGAAATCATAGAACCAGCCGAACGCCGGAATAGTGCGGATCTGGTGCAGGACATTGGTCGGCGGCGCGGGATCGATCCAGCCATGGACCATATTGACCTGGCCCGTGTGCGTCAGAGCGTTATCTTCCATGCTGAACATCCACATGCCTAAAGCAGGTTTGTCCGCGAAATCCTTCAGCGAACCCGGTCCATCCGTATGCATCCAGGGCGGAGTAAATGTCTGGACGCTCGAGCCCTGCTCGGTGTGTTGCGGGTAGTCTGGCGGAACGATGTCGCCTTCGTCGTTGTCGTCGTAGGTGAAGATAAAATTCGTCGCGCCGATGAGCGGTGTTGAGCCGGCCGTATGGTCGTTGAGGACAACAGTCGTGCGGCCATTGAGCGAGAGCGAACCAAAGAGATCGCCAATTAGTTGATGCGTGATTGAATCGCTGATCACGACGCGTCGGATTTTGAGCGATTGGCCGGCACTCGGAACGGTAAAGCCAAAGGCCAACGGCGGCCGCTTGGGCTGCGCGGGAAAGCCATCCGGTATAACGACCGGCACGGGGTTAAAATTAATTTCCATTTGGCCCTTGTCGTTGAGGCCGCCAAAGGGCTGGTCGGTGGCGAGCGCAAAGAAGCCGAATTCAGCGGCCTGCTGGTCCTCGGATTTTACGCCGATGTAATAAACCTCATTTGAAACGGAGTTGGTGAAGGTGACAAATTCGGTGCCCCCGCGATTGGTTGATTTGGATGATTGCTGGATGACGAGCGGATCAAGATCGAGCAAGGCTGCGTTGGTCGAAACGTATAAATCAATGTCAGCGCCGTCACTGCCGCGCGGCGCAACCCCGGGCGGCTCCACGAGGCGCGATTGCGAAAGATTCGGCGGTAGGAACGTAGCAAAGGCCACGTTGGTGGCTTGGACGCCATTGGTGAAGGCGTCGTTGGTGAACACGAAGAAGTGCCATTGGTCGATCACGCCGTTGGTGATGCCGGTGCCGGGCGTCGAGAGCACCGGGCTGTTCGCGCCGACGCGTTGATAGAGCAACGCAACCTTGTTGGAGACGCCGGTAATGAGCTTGCTGGTTTGGTAGGCGAGCGGCGTGTTGGTCACCGACACTCCGTTGCCGCCGGAAATGACGAGCGCAAAGTCCTGCACGATATCGCTCGGAGCGTTATCGTCCCCATCACCGTCGGCATCATTAAAGTCATTAAACGCGGTGACGGCATTGACGTTCACACGCGAGCCGCGAACGGTGACAGTATAATTGCTGCCCAGCGGCGAGTCGAATGAGCCGAAGACATAAACGTTTTCGACGTTGTTGATCGTGTCCGCATCGGTGATGGCATCGCCGGGGAACGCCGAACGCGTGAAGACGTCGCCTTCCTGGAAATCATTGCCGATAAATACTTCGCCGGTTTCGAGGTTGGTGACGATCAGGTCGAGGTCGTTAACAAGTTTGACGCCCGCCGCCGGATTGCCCGGTGGATCGGTCCAGACCAGCGTAATGCGCAACGGAGAGAACGGATCGGTCGGACTGACATTCCATGTGATGCTCTGGCCGGTCGCAAGCGCGTTGTCTTCGTTTTGATCGATTAAAACCATCGGACCGCTGTTGGTGGTTAGTCCCGGAGGAATGCTATTGTGCAAATTGACCATGCCCCAGCCCTGGTCGTTGGCGCTGATGCGGCGCGTTTCGAAATCGTAGATGCTGCCGAGCGTTCGCGCGCCGTTAATCAACATGCCTTTCAAAAGTGCCGGACTGGGCGTGACGCCAAGGCGGTTTTCCAAATAATCCTGCATCAATGCCAGCACGCCCGTGACGGCGGGAGCGGCCATGCTTGTGCCGGATTCGTAGCGATACGACGGCGCGAGACCATCATTGAGGCTCTTTAATACCTGGAAATAATTTCCAAAGGCATTCGTGCGCACGACGAAAATATCGACATCGTAGGCGACGGGTTGATTGCCGGTATTTTGAATACCAACGGTCCACGACGAAGTGCCGCTGACCGGGAAAGTAGCTCGGCCCTGTCCCTGTACTGTCGTCGCCGTCACCCCCTGGTCGGCGAGAATGGTCAGTTGCGGGAAAGGATTGGGCGACGCGCCGTTGGGCAGCGTCACGACATCCATCTGAATTGCGTCAGCCGGAACGCCGATCGTATAAAGATTGGTCGCGCCGGTCTGGACGATTTGGTCAGGAAAATTGTGGACGTCAGCAGTGATGAAATTCGTCGGGTCAGTCCAATTTGTCGAACGCGTGGAAACGATAAACACACCGGGCGCGACAACGTCCGGTTTAAACCGGCCAAATTCGCCTTCGATGCCGATGCCGACATTGCCGCGGCTGGAGAATCCCGCGACATCAGATGAGCTGTCGGTCATGCCGGCCCAAACCGCATTAGTTACAAAATTCGTGCCGTCCTGAGAAATGACTGTATTGGTGATGTTGCGGAGGCTTTCGACCGCGCCGACGCTGATGACGTTTTTGCCGGCGGCTGGAGAAAGAATCGTGTCGCTGATGGCGTTCTGGCCGTCGTCATCGCCGTTGCCGGAATTGCCCGCCGCGAAAATGAAGAGCAACGGTTGCGAGCCCGTGACATCAGGACGGGCATCACGCACCGCGGCGTCGTAACTGGCCGTTGGCATCGAATACGGATCGCCGCCGAGGTAGCCCCAACTGTTGTTCGACAAAAGAACGTTCGTTACCGCTGCGGCATTGGTCTGCAAATAGGTGTCGGACAGGAACGGTCCAAAGAAATTATCGATCGATTGGACAAACAATTTCGCGAGCGGCGCTTTGCCACGGAATTGCAGCGGATAGTAAAAGGGTTTGGTGGCTTTGCGCGGCGACCCGGAGGCAAAGGTCACGTTC
>JAICXV010000098.1 GCA_025934545.1 Verrucomicrobiia bacterium | reverse complement strand
CGCCCCGGGTTCGACCGGTGGGTCAGCTTCAAAGGCCAGGGCATTTACATCGATTGCCCGCTCAATATCGACGGCGAGCGCACAAACGTAACCGGCTATATCACGGATATTCTCAACAGCAACGCTGTTGAGTTCATCAACAAACCGCACACGAAGCCATTCGCACTTTATCTCGCACACAAAGCGGTGCACGGGCCGTTCACTCCGCCGGCGCGTTACAAAAAACTTTATGCCGGTGTAAAATTTAATTTTCCGCCGAGCATCCACGACGACGACCATGACAAACCCATCCTGCTGCGAACCGACCCAACAAAGCCAAAATTGAAAGTGCCAAAAGGCGCAGATTGGGACGGCCCGCAGGAGGCGGCGCGCAATCAACTCCGGTGCCTCGCGGCGGTGGATGACGGTGTGCGCGACATTCTGAGCGCGCTGGAAAAGAATGGGCAACTCGACAACACCATGGTCGTGTTCACGAGTGACAACGGTTTTTTCTGGGGCGAACACGGCCTGGGGGACAAACGTTGGGCTTATGAAGAATCCATTCGCGACCCGCTCTTCATTCGTTATCCGAAACTGATCAAGCCCGGGTCGAAGTACGAGCAAATGGTTCTGAACATCGATATTGCACCGACGTTTCTTCAACTTGCCGGGGCACGAATTCCAAAAGCAATCCAGGGCGCGTCGTTGTTGCCGTTGCTCAAAGGCGATACGTCGAACTGGCGAAAGGCTGCTCTGTTCGAATACTTCGTCGACCCTGCTTTTTCGCGGTTTCCGGCGTGGAAAGCCGCGCGCACGGCTGATTGGGTTTATATCAAGTACGACGGCGTCAGCGGCATGAACGAACTGTTTGATCTAAACAACGATCCGCTGCAAATGCACAATTTGATCAACGATCCGAAATCAGCCGCGCCGTTGAACACGATGCAGGCGGAATTGAATACGCTGCTGAAGAAATATTAAGCGCCGGGTGACGCCTTTTTCTTTTTGGATTTGGGCTGTTTGGGGTCGCCGTCGCTATCGCCTTTGCCTTGCCACCAGAGCGGCCGCATCAAGGTCTTGTTCCAGGCATCCCACTTCGATTGCAGCTCTTTTACTTTGTCCGGCATTTGCGCTGAGAGGTCTTTCGTTTCGCCAATGTCGTCTTTGAGATTGTAGAGAAATGGGCCAATGGCCGGCAGCATCTTTCCGACCTGAGTGTCGGCGTTTTGGTCGTAGCGCACCAATTTGTAATCGCCAACGCGGATAGCCATTTGATCGCCAAAGCGCCAATACAATGTGTCGTGTGGTGCGCCTTTTTTCTTTCCGGTGAGATACGGCAGAAGGTCGACGCCGTCGGTGTTTTTGGTGCTGGCTCCCCCGATGTTTAAGGCGGTGGCTGTTAAATCCAATGTGATTGCCAGATTGTCATAGACGGCCGGTTTGATGTGGCCTTGCCATGAAACGACGAAGGGGACGCGGATGCCGCCTTCTAGTGTCGTCCGTTTACCGCCGCGCAAAGGAGTATTGTGCGAGGCGTTCATCGTTGTGCCTTTCATGACCGGACCGCCGTTGTCGCTGAAGAAAATAACGTAGGTGTTTTCGGTCCGGCCAGTTTCATCAAGCTTGGCCAATACGCGTCCGATGTTTTCGTCCATGGCATACATCATCGCGGCGTAGGTGCGGCGTTTCTTGTCCGCGATGCTGGTGAATTTTTCGAGGCGATCATCGGTCGCGTCCATGGGGGTGTGGACGGCGTTGAAGGCGAGGTAGAGAAACCACGGATGGTCCTTGTTGTTCGCGATGTATTCGCAAGCTTCGCGGCCGAAAGCGTCGGTGAAATATTCTGTGCCGCTCACAGGTTGTTCACCACGCAACATGCCATTGTATTTGAAGTAGCTGTGGGAGCCGCCGAGAAATCCGAAGAAGTCGTCGAAGCCGCGCTGTTGCGGATGGTATTGCGGTGCGTTGCCTTCATGCCATTTGCCGACGAGTCCGGTGTGGTAGCCAACTTTTTTGAGGCGATCGGCGATGGTGATTTGATTCGTGGGCATTCCCTGGCCCGAGCCTTGCGGGTTAAATTCGTGGCCGTACTTTTGTTGATAGCGACCGGTCAACATGCCGGAGCGCGATGGTGAGCAATAGGGGGCGGAGACGTAACCGCTGGTGAAACGCACGCCGGAAGCGGCGAGTTTGTCGAGGTTCGGTGTCGGGATGTCTTTGCAGCCGTTGAAGCCGACGTCGGAAAAACCCATGTCATCACCGACGATGAAGAGAATGTTCGGTTTACTTTTTTGGGCGGCGTGGGTTGTGGCGCACAGAGCGAGGCATGCTATTCCGCCGACGATGACTTTTTTCAGTAATAACATAAAGGTATGAGCTTTCAGACTGCCATGACCCGTGGCGAAGTTACAAATAAATGTCTGCGAACCCGCGAGGCCCCGCATTTTTAGTTTGTCGATTTTATTGACTGAGAGCGTTATGCATTGGAAAATAAGCGCCATCCGCAAACAACTGGGGGATCGGGCTAAAATGAACTCTGCTCTTACGCGTATTAAATTGCTTTTTGTCGGGATTTTGCTGGTTGCGGCGATGGCTCCGAAGTTTGCATTTGGGCAGGCGGCGCCGAGCATCACGCAGCAGCCGCAAAGTCAAACGGTGCTTCAGAGTTCCAACACTGCATTCACTGTTACCGCCAGTGGCCAATCTCCTCTGATCTACCAATGGTTGTTCGATGGAGCGAACATCATTAACGATTCTCGCATCAGCGGCGCGACGAGCGCGGTGCTGAACATCAGCAATATTGTGGCTGGAGATGCAGGCAGTTATTCCTGCGTGGTGACGAACCGCCACGGTGCCGTTGCGAGTTCGGCGGCGACGCTCGCAGTGCTGATCCCGGCGGCGATCACGTCGCAACCGACAAGTCAGTCGCAATTGGTTGGGAGCAATGTAACTTTTTCGGCGACAGCGACAGGCACGGCTCCGGTGAGTTTCCGGTGGTACTTTAATGGCAACGCGTTGAATGACGCCGACCGTGTGAGTGGCGCAGCGACGGCAAACCTGAGCATTTCCAATGTGCAAATGGCAGATGCAGGCTCATATCAACTCGTAGTAACGAACAACTATGGCGCGGCGACGAGCGGTTCAGCGACGTTGACCGTGTTGGTTCCACCGTCGATTTCGGTGCAGCCCACGAATGAAACGGTTGTGTTCAATGGTAGTGTTGTAATGACGGCGTCCGCAACCGGGACGGAGCCGCTGATTTACAGTTGGTATCTGAATGGCAAGCCGGTTGTGGACGACGGGCGGGTCAGTGGCGCGGCATCAGCGATGTTGACGATTTCAAATGCCGGGACGAATGACGGTGGAACCTATCAATTGGTCGTGACAAATAATTATGGAATCGTCACGAGCGCTGCGGCGAGTCTTGTTCTAACACCGGTCGTTGGTTGGGGCGTTACGTACGATCCGAAAAGTCTCCCTGACGCGTTTACGAACGCGCTGACCATTGCGGCGCAGGGATATTTTGGTGAATGGCTTGAGGTAGCATTGAAAAGTGATGGGACGGTGGCTGCCTTTGGATACAATTTTTACAACGGCGTCAGCGAGAGCTATTTTGGGCAGACGAACCTGCCGCCGGGATTGGATAACGTCATTGCGGTTTCAGCCGGATTCCGGCACGGGCTTGCGTTGAAGAGCGACGGTTCCGTAACCGGTTTTGGTGCAAATCAGTATGGCCAGGCGACGACGCCAGTTGGCCTTGGCAACGTCATTGCCGTTTCTGCTGGTGGTGATTACAGTATTGCGTTGAGAAGCAACGGCACGGTGGTCGGTTGGGGTTTTAATGACCAGGGCCAGGCGACACCGCCCGGTGGCTTGAGCAACGTTGTGGCGGTTTGCGCGGGTATTCTTCACACTTTGGCCATACGCAACGACGGCACCGTTACGGCGTGGGGCCGTAACGATTTCGGAGAGGCCGTCGTGCCGGCGGGACTGAGCAACGTAGTCGCCGTAGCACCGGGAAGCTTTCACAGCCTGGCGCTGACGAGTGACGGGTTAGTGACAGCTTGGGGCAACAATTCTCTTGGGCAAACTAACGTTCCCAGTGGTTTGAGCAATGTTGTTGCGATCGCCGCAGGACGTAATCAGTGTCTCGCGCTAAAAAGTGACGGAACGGTTGTTGCGTGGGGCGATAATGGTTTCGGACAGGCATCACCGCCGGCAAACTTGAGTAACGCGGTTGCGATTGCGGGCGCGGACTCACACAGCCTGGCGTTGGTCGAGAACCCTGCCGTTCAAGTGCCGCCTGCAATCCGCTTTCCGGGGCAAACCAACCGGACCGCGTTCGTCGGCCAATCTGCGGTTTTTCTTCCGTTCGTGACCGGTTCGTTGCCAATGACGTTCCAATGGTACTTTGAGGGGACGCCTTTGCGGGCAGAAACGAACGGTTGGCTGATGTTGACTTCGGTTCAACCCGCGACCGCTGGAGATTACTATTTTGTGGTTAGCGACAAATACGGATCGGCAACGAGTGCGGTCATGACGCTGGGCGTTCCGCCGACATTGACTGCGCAGCCCGCCGCTCAAACTGTCGTGTTCAACGGCGCGGCGAACTTTTCCGCCGCTGCTAATGGTGCGCTTCCGTTGAACTATCAATGGTTTTTGAATGGAGCGCCGTTGACTGATGGGACGCGGTTCAGCGGAACCGCAACAACCAACCTTTCGATTGCACAAGTTCAAACGAATGACGCCGGGACGTATCAATTAGTGGTGACGAATCAATACGGAGCGGCGACCAGTGCCGCGGCAACCTTGACGGTTCTCGTTCCCGCCATGATCACCGCTTCTCCGACAAACAAGACGTTGTTGGTTGGAAGCAACGCGGCTTTTTCGGTGAGCGCGGTCGGCACAGCGCCACTGGCATATTCGTGGTATTCAAACAACGTCGTGTTGACGAACGGCGGGCGAGTTGCCGGAACCGTAACGTCAACCCTGATCATTTCCAACGCGCAGGTGAGCGATGCTGCCAGTTATTACGCTGTGGTCACTAATAGTTGCGGCTCGGCTACGAGTGATGCTGCGACGTTGACGGTGATCGTGCCGGTGCAAATTACGAGTCATCCGGCAAGCCAGGCCGTGTTAGTCGGCAGCAATGCGACATTTGCGGTGAGCGCGACCGGATCTGCGCCGCTGGGCTATCAGTGGTTCTTTCATGGCATTGCACTAAACGATGACGGCCGAATTGGCGGAAGCCAAACTGCTAGTTTGAATGTTTCCAACGTGCAGTCGAATGACATGGGAGGCTACGTGGTGATTGTAACGAATGTTTTGAGTAGCGCGACAAGCCGTGTTGCGTCGCTGACGGTGCTCTCGACGAACGGGCCGTCGACGCGGTTCGTGAGCTTGAGTTCGACAAATCCGCTCGCGCCATTTTTAAGTTGGAGCACGGCGGCAACGAATATTCAGGATGCCGTGGATGCTGCGGTGGACGGCGATTTGGTGCTGGTGAGCAATGGTGTTTACCAGTTTGGTGGGCGCGCGGTTTATGGCGTGGCGACGAATCGTGTGACCGTTGACAAAGCTATAACGGTGCAGAGCGTGAACGGTCCCGCTGTGACGACGATTCGCGGAGCATTCAGCCCGGCGGTGGCAAATATCTTTGGCCGATGTGTCTATTTGACGAACAAAGCGGCGTTGTTTGGTTTTACGCTTACCAATGGTGGGACGGCTATCCGGCGCGGCGGCGATTATCGCCAGGAGAACGGAGGCGGCGTCTGGTGCGAATCCTCCAGCGCGATTATTTCTAATTGCTTCCTTTTCGCGAATTCGGCGTATCAGGGAGGCGGCGGTGCGTTTGGCGGCACGCTCTTGAATTGCGTCGTGACAAATAACAATGCAAGCATGGGCGGGGGAGTGTGCTCGAACATCGCGGTGAATTGTCTGCTGACGAAGAATCTCTCGACGTTCCAAAATGTTAATAGCGGTGGCGGGGCGATTTATTCGGTATTGACCAATTGTCTTATTGTGGCGAACCAGGCATTTGGCGGGGGTGGCGGCAGCGCGTATAGCACACTGAACGGCTGTGTTGTCAGCAATAATATGGGCAACACCTCGGGTGGTGGCGTTTGTGTGGGGCAGGTGAGTCTTTCGCTGATTTCGAGCAATCGAACTCTCGGGAGCGGCGGTGGCGCCTATTCCAATGTGCTGAACAATTGTGTGCTCAAAAACAATCTGACGAGCGGCAACGGCGGCGGCGCCTACAACAGCGTGCTTCTCAATTGCACGGTCGTAAGCAATGCGGCGGCGATCAACAGCGGGGCGTATGGTGGCATTTTCGGTGGCGTTGCCAGCAACTCGATCGTTTATTTCAATACCTCGCCGAAAGGCACCAACTTTTTGGAAACGATGCCAATGTATTATTGCTGCAGCTTGCCTCTCGCGACGAACGGCACCGGTAATATTACAAACAACCCGCAATTGGTGAACCTGGGAGCTGGAGACTTGCGCCTTCAATCCTCCTCGCCATGCATTAACGCCGGAAACAACACTGGTGTCGCAACCGCTACCGACTTTGCCGGCAACTCGCGCATTGTTGCAGGCACTGTCGACATCGGCGCGTATGAGTTTCAATCACCGCGCTCAGTTATTTCGTACGCATGGCTGGGGAGCTATGGACTTGCGACGGACGGCTCCGCTGATTTCCAGGATGCAGACGGCGACGGGTTAAACAATTGGGAGGAATGGCGTGCCGGAACTGATCCGACGAATCCAGCGTCTACATTGGAAATTGTCAGCGCGACAACGACCGATGTCGGCGTGACGATCACGTGGCAAAGTATGGCGGGCGTGAACTACTACATTCAACGGGCAACGGACCTCGGCGCCGCTTCAGCGTTTTCAACGATTCAGTCTGATATCGCCGGACAGACAGGCACGACGTCGTACAATGACCCGGTTGGGACCAACGCACCGTCTTTGTTCTACCGCGTTGGTGTTCAATAACGTCCTTCAGAAGAGCGCGGACGCGCCGACGTTAATTCCAATTCACAAAATGGACTTCGCCTATCGGAGTTGTGGATGTGCTATTCGGATGGGTGGGGGCGTTAATGGTCGCCTGGATGGTATAGGTTGAAGTTGGATGGTAGGACGGAATGTTCAAAACGTAATACGGCAAGACCTCTGGCGAATCTTGGACAAAGGTTCCGCTCTTCAGGGCCCCGGTGTGGTTGTCAGCGCTAATCTGGGCGGCGTTTTCCATGAGCAGCACATTTGAAATGTTGGCGGTGTAATTGAGAGTGCGAACAAAACTGATGTCGATCTCTCCGTCGCCGTGGACAAGGGAAGTAATGTCGTAAGT
>JAICXV010000721.1 GCA_025934545.1 Verrucomicrobiia bacterium | reverse complement strand
GGAAAGGAATTTTTCAAACTGCTCCACACTTCCAATTTGGCCTACACGCACATGGATTATCCCTGGCTGGTGCCGGGTTTGTACACATTGACCTACGGCGCGCTGGGAAGCGTGGACGAATTCGTCATCAAAATTTGGCCGTTCTGGATGATCGTGGCGTTGTGCGGTGCCATTTTTTCCATAGGCCGCATCTGGCAAAAACCGCGTCCCGCTTCCATTCTAACCATCGTCCTGCTCTGTTACCTTCCCGCCACGGAGCGATTCCTCGCGCAGGAAGGAGCTACCATCCCGATTTTCTTTTGCGTAAGCATCGCGGCGCTGTTGTTCGTCATCGCATTCATGCGCCGGAGCCCGGTCGCGCTCGCCGCCGGAGTCCTCGCGCTCGGCGCCTGCGCCGCCACCAAATTGGAAGGCATCGTCTATGCCATTCTTTGGGCCATTCCGCTGGCGCTGTATTGCTGGCGCTCGCGCTGGTTAAAAAATCCGCTGCTCTGGAAGGTGGCGATTTTCGCGGCTTTGTTCCTGGTTCCTTATGGTGTCACGCGCCTCGACAAACCCATGCCTTATCCGGAAGCGCACTGGCTTCACGATGCCGCCGCCACCCCCACTCGCGTGTTGCGCCGCTACCCGCAGACACTTTTTCTGGGAATCGGTTACCGTCTTTTTGACGGTGGGTTCTTTAAATGGGAGGCGCCCGATAAAAATCATCTGCATTATGTCGGCAAATGGCAGGGCCGAAAAACTTTCGCCGGCCCCGAACTTTCCGTGCTGCCTTGGATGTTGCTCCCCCTCCTTGGCCTGACTTTTTGGAAAAAACGGGGCCACCGCGTCGCCCTCGGCGCATTGCTGTTTGTCATCATCGGCCAAATCCTGGCGCTTTCCCTCATCATCTCTTCCCTCGCCGTGATGCAAGCCGACGTGAAGCAAGTCATCGACTTCAGCGTCGAAATTGTGGGGCGATATTTCTATCCGTTTTTCACCGCCTGCTTTCTCGGCACCATGACCATTTGGCTGCTGGACAGCGATTCCGCCCCGGTTGCAATTGCAGAATCCGCGCATTCCCTCGACGCCGCCGAGGCTCTTCAGTCCGTTGACGCCAGTCTCTTCAACCCTTCCCCGCAACCCCAGCACTCCACGCATCATCCTATGCGCGACATCACAAAATCCAACGCCGACTTTCCACCCTGCGTTTCCGTCGTGATGCCCGTGTTCAACGAAGGCGCCACCGTCACGGAAATCATCAAACTTGTTTTGGCGCAACCTCTCGTTAAACAGTTAATCGTCGTGGACGACGGTTCCAGCGACAACACCTGGGAAAACCTGCAAGCCATCGCGCGCACCGACGACCGCGTCTCGCTCACGCGCCACGAAGTCAACCAAGGCAAAGGCGCAGCCCTGCGAAGCGGCTTCGCCGGCGCCAACAGTCCCTTTGTCATCATCCAGGACGCCGATTTGGAATATGACCCGACCGAATATCATCGGCTGATTTCGCCCCTGCTGGCGGACCAGGCGGATGTCGTGTTCGGCTCGCGCTTCATCGGCTCAGAATTGCACCGCGTGCTGTATTTCTGGCACTCGCTCGGCAACAAATTTCTCACCACGCTTTCCAACATGGCCACCAACTTGAACCTGACCGACATGGAAACCTGCTACAAAGCCTTCCGCCGGGAAGTGATTCAGTCCATCCCGCTGGAAGAGCATCGCTTCGGTTTTGAGCCGGAGATCACAGTAAAAGTTGCGAAACGCCATTTGCGGATATATGAAGTGGGCATTAGCTACTGGGGCCGGACCTACGAAGAAGGAAAAAAGATCGGATGGAAAGATGGCGTGCGCGCCTTGTGGGTGATGCTGAAGTATGCCATTAAGGAGCCTGTGACGTGGCCGGAACAGTTGCCCCGAACGCAAGAACATCTGGCAGCCGCAATCAGGGAAGATTCCGTCCACGCGGGAAATTGACTCCAGAAGCTTTCGACGCATTATCCATTCGCACTCAGCGTAG
>JAICXV010000491.1 GCA_025934545.1 Verrucomicrobiia bacterium | reverse complement strand
TCGATAATCATTGACCTGTTGGCGCGAGCAACCGCCGCTCCAAAATTAAAATGTTTGACCGATTCGCAACTGCAAATGGCCAGAATCCCGACCGATGTTTCGATTTCCACGTAATGGTCACTGCAACCGACGGATTGCAGCTGAGTAATCGCCTCGTAGAACTTCGCTAACGTCGGGACATTATCAGTGACGATCCTCGTGGAAACCAATTTGATCATGCTTAATTACGCACTGCCGCCGAAGCTCAAGTAGTCGTCGACGTCCAGCAAATCCATCCAGGTCCTGATGTCTTCGCGCGTCTTGGTGTGTTTAGCGACCTGTTCGCCGAAAAATCGGTATGTCTCGGAGTCACTGTCCGGTCCGCGAGACAATTGAAAGGCAGACCACTGTTCGATCTCCCAGCGGGTGCGCTGCAATTTTGCATTGGTGTGGATCCATTGCAGAATTTCTTCGTCGCCTTTCCCGCTGTAAATCTGCGCCTTCAACGCGACCGCGTCGATGCCGACGAACGTGAAGAAATGCGCATCCAACGGGCAGTCGTAATGATATTCACCGTTTTTCCCAATGATCGTCGCACGACATTTGTCCAACGTTCGAGGCAGGATGACGTATCCGCCAAGACGGCATCGTGCGCTACGAGGTGGACGTTGGGTGAGATCAAGGGCCTTTATTTTTTGTTCGTTCATACTAGTTGAGAGATTCTTGTTGATGATTTATTCCCGCTACTGGGCGGTTCGCGGTGAGGAATCAAATCGTCCTACCGTCACCTTCTGCCCCTCGGTTAGTGCCATGTCGGGCGCAACAATCACGCGATCGCCATCCCGGAGGCCTTCTTTTACTTCCACGTCGGTTTCCAACGGTTGACCAAGGACGACCGGCACGCGCCGGACGATGGAATCATTAACGGTCCATACAAACGATTTGGAGCCGTCAGTTTTAATAGCGCTTTTTGGAACGGTGAGGCGCGCGGCGTCCGTTGAACTTTTCCTGGCGACCAGAAAACTGACTTTGACGCTCATCTCTGGTTTGATGAGTTGCAAATCAGGTTTTTCAATATGCACTTCGATTTTGACCGTTCCTTTTTGACGGTCTGCTTTTGGATAAACTTTGATCAACATCGCTTCGAAGGGACGGTCTGGGTAGGCATCGAGCATAACTGTCGCGGGAGAATTGATGGCGATCCTGGCAATGTCTGTTTCGTTGATGTCCACTTCGGCACGCATGTCGGTGGTGTCAGCCAATTGCGCGATGTCAGTTGCGCCGCCGCCTGCCTGGATCTCACCGCCAAAGTTGATGGTGTCTCCGACTTCGCGATATTTTTTCAGGACGATGCCGTCAATGGGCGAAGTGATGACGCACTGATTGACGTTGAATTTCGCGTAGTCAACGGCGGCGCGGTCGCGTTCCACTTGTGCCTGTGAAACTTCGGCTCCGCTCATCGCGGTATCGTAATCGTCCTGTGAAATGGCTCCGGATTTGATGAGTGTCTTTGCACGTTGAGCTTTCGCCTGGTTGAGCCGCAGGTTCGCCTGGGCCAAATCCGAATTAGCGAGCGCCTGTCGTAACTGCGCTTGATAATCGCGGTCATCGATTCGGGCCAGGACCTCCCCTGCCTTGACGTGTTGGCCTTCCTCGATCGGTTCGGCGACGATTTGGCCGAGGATTTTCGTTCCGATCGTGATGTATTTTTGACGAGTGACGATATAGCCCGAACCGGTCAGGAGAACGGCGGGCTGACTCTCCATTCGTGTCGTGACCATTGTCGTTTGCACCATTGCTGGGCGTCCAATGGTGCGCGCATAAAGCGCGTAGGCAATTGCGCTGGCAACGCCAATCACGACAATGGCCACGAATATCGAGACCGCAGCACTGCGTTTGCGTCGCGGTCCTTCCTGTGCACGTGGGATGCGCAGGTTCGCCAACTTTTCCTCCGGTCGTTCGAGTTCGGCGTTCATGAATCAATTCCTCCTCAGCGCATTGACGACACTCATGCGCATGGCTTGGCGGGCCGGCAACCATCCACCGGCGACGCCGATAACGACGGCAAATACCAAAGCCTGAATAGCGATGACGGGCGTGACATGAAAATTGAACGCCAGGGTTGGCGAGGCAATCGCGCCGTTGAAACGGGTGGACATCCCGTTGATCGGAAGCGCCAAAAGCACGCCGGCAATACCCGCGATAAAAGCGAGCGCAGACGATTCGGCCAGAAATGAAGTCATGATCGCTGCCGGACTAAAGCCAAGCGCCCGCAAGGTCCCCATTTCCGTCGTCCGCGCTGAGACAGCGGCGTACATTGTGTTCATTGCCGCGAAGATGGCCGCGAAAGCCATAATGCCGGCAACGAGCAGGCCGAGAATGCGCAGATTAGATACCACTCCAGCCTGTTCCCGGTAGTAGTCGGATTCGGTTTGCGCCTGCAAATTGATGCGCGGGTCGTCCGCAACGCGTTGAATGAGGGCGTGCGTGTCCGCGCCAGGAACGAGTTTGACCCGAATGCTGTTGAAAGAGGAGCCGCGGCGGGAATCTTCCTGCAGACTGTGCAAGTCAGCCCAAACTTCCGATTCAAACGAACTGCCGTCCGACGCGAAAACCCCGACCACTTTCCAAATGCGCCTTCCCAGTTTCAGATCCGAACCCAACGAACAGCCTGGATATTGATTTACGATCAATTTACCGATGATGACCTCGTTCAATCCAGGCGCGAACATTCTGCCGGAGACGATATGAATCCTGTCGTGAACTTGTGTGCTGACCGGTAACACCCCTCGAAGCGGAAGATTGTCCAGGGTGTGATCTGCGGCATTGACGAAAACTTGGGCGGTCGTTTCGGGAGACACCATTGGATTGCCCATGGAGTCGCGTCTGATTTCCGGTAAGAACTTGAGCGCGTCCAGTTGATCGAGCGCAATAATTGAGTTGGCCTCTGAATCAGCGCCGCGCCGGATGAGAATCATATTATCCGGAGAACTGGTATCGCGGATGGCTGAATTCAGCCCCCCGACAATCGCCATTGCCGCCACGAATACACCCACCACGATAGCGATGGCCGCAGCGGTCATTAGATTGGACACGCGGCGGACGAGCAAACTGCGTCGATTATATTTGAAAGGGACAGCCATAATTTTAATCCACGACTCGAAGAGCTTCAGCAATCGTCCGCTTTGCCGCGGCGCGCGCGGGTACATAAGCGCTCAACAATCCAATGAGCACAGCCACAGCAAGTGTTTCACCGAAAACGACTGGCGGAATGTGCAATGAAACAAATGGGCCAAGGGCATCGGCATTGAAGGCGAATGCTTTAAAAAGCACGAAAGCGATGCCGCACCCGAGCACTCCGCCGGTTAAGGCGATC
>JAICXV010000376.1 GCA_025934545.1 Verrucomicrobiia bacterium | reverse complement strand
GAAAGGCTCGGCGCATAAAGAAAACATCGTCGTCATTGTCTTCCACCAGCAACACTGGTTTCATAATACCTCCCTGTTGTGTGTTATAACGAAGCGTACTCATCCGCTTGGGGTATGCCGAAGTGTTCAGCGGGGCCGAACGGCAGTTTTCCTGGAATCGTCTCACGACCAATGTCGGTGTGACCTCCCATGTAAACAATATACCGCCCCAAAAAACGACCTTCAAACGGGGAAGTCCCCCTCCCTTTTTCAGTGGTTGCCCCCACGCGGTTCCTGTGCGAGTTATTCACAGGAGGAATTACAGTATGGACGAGACCAATACAGAGGTCGCGAAACTCGGAATTCACAGCACCGCCGCGCACAGACAGCTTCTGGAAACCAAGAGTTTAGGCATCGCAGGCATGACTTCGGAACGGTGCGTTAAGAAAATCGAAAAGGCTTTTCACAAACATCCGGGCGTCAAATCGATCAAGATCAATCGCCACGAAGAGGTTGCTACGGTTACTTTCGATGCGCGACAGACGAATATGCCGGAGTTGCACGAGTTGTTATTGAAGAGCGGCTATAAACCGATGGCAACAGTGCTGGTCGGAGAGGAATAAACGGTGGCAAGATCGTTTTCCTCGAGCTCGAATTTTGAATTCGAGGAGGACGGCAACGAGGAGGACCCATGGCAACCCCGGAACAACTTCAAGCAATTGCAAACCAATTGCGTATCCATTCCATCGCCGCGACGACTGCGGCTGGAAGCGGCCACGTAACTTCATGCTGCTCCGCCGCGGAGTTGGTGGCCGCTTTATTTTTTGGTCATATGCGGTTCGATCCGAAGAACCCGCAATATCCAAACAACGACCGTTTCATTCTGTCCAAAGGCCATGCCGCTCCCCTGCTCTATGCGGCGTGGGCGGAGGCTGGTTTGTTTCCCGTGGAACGATTGACGGACTTGCGCAAAATCGATTCGGATTTGGAGGGACACCCGACGCCGCGTCTGTCGTTCGTCGATGTTGCGACCGGCTCGCTCGGCCAGGGCTTAAGCAACGGCGTGGGAATGGCCATCAGCGCAGGCATCGATCATTACGATTTCCGCACTTACGTTTTGCTCGGCGACGGCGAGTGTGCCGAAGGAAGCGTTTGGGAAGCCGCCTCGCTCGCGGGCGTGCGCAAGCTTAACAGTCTCATCGCCCTCATCGATGTGAATCGGCTTGGGCAAAGCGAACAAACGGCCTTTGGGCATGATGTCGAGGTTTACCGAAAACGTTTCGAAGCGTTTGGCTGGCGTGCGGTCAGCATTGATGGGCACAACATCGACGAAATTTTGAATGTGCTGACAACAGCCGGCCAAGGCGAACTGCCGCTGTGCATTGTCGCTCGAACGATTAAAGGCAAAGGGTTGGCTGTAGCCGACAAAGAAAACTGGCACGGCAAACCGTTGCCGGAAGCCGACGCCGAAAAAGCCATTGCATCGCTGCGACCGATAGCGAAATCGGCCAGCGGGATTTCGATTCCGCCCCCAACACAGGTGGAAATAAAATCGCGGGCACAAAACGTCCAGTTCCCTCCGATCAGTTACAAACCGGGAGACAAGATTGCAACGCGAGAGGCCTATGGCACAGCATTGGCGCGCATCGGCGGTGCGGACCAAAGCATCGTGGCTTTGGATGGGGACGTGAAAAATTCGACCTATTCGGAAAAGTTTTTCAAAAAATTTCCTGAGCGCTCCGTCGAATGTTACATCGCGGAGCAAAACATGGTCGGTGTCGCCGTCGGCATGGGCACGCGCGGCAAAAAACCGTTTGCCGCCACATTCGCGTGTTTCTTGAGCCGCGCCTACGATCAAATCCGGATGTCAGCGGTCTCCTTTGCGGACCTGAAATTGTGTGGGTCACATGCGGGTGTGAGCATCGGCGAAGATGGCCCATCACAAATGGGGTTGGAAGACGTGGCGATGATGCGCGCGGTGGAAGGGAGCATCGTTCTCTGCCCGTGCGATGCCGTGAGCACGGAACGGCTCGTCGAAGCAATGGCGCGGCACGATGGCATTAGTTATATCCGAACGTTGCGCCCGAAAACGCCGGTTCTCTACAGTGCCGACGAAAAATTTGAATTCGGCGGCGCCAAGGTGCTTCGTCAAAGCGATAACGACCAGCTGACGATTGTGGCGAGCGGCGTGACCGTTCATGAAGCTTTGAAGGCGGCGGAGCAATTGCATGAAGAACAAATCGGCGTCGCTGTCATTGATGCCTACAGTATTAAACCGCTTGCAACGGAGTTATTGCGCGAAGCCGCGCGAAAGACGAACAACGTCATTGTTACAGTCGAAGACCATTATGCCGAAGGCGGCTTAGGAGAAGCCGTGGCCGCCGCTTTGAGCCAGAACAATGTTGTCGTGCGTCGTCTCGCTGTGTCGTCGCTAGCCCATTCAGCCAAAGAGCAAGAGTTGTTGGCCCGCTTTGGGATCGACGCCGCTGGAATCGTCGAGGAAGTGCACCGCGCGCTTGAGTATGTTGCGACGTTGCAGGAAGAGCCGTTTATTGCTTGAGGAGGTTATATGTCAATGAACATGTGTGAAGTCTGCGGGAATGAGTATGACAAGACGCTGGAAATTGTCGTCGATGGCATTTCCCATTATTTCGATTCGTTTGAATGCGCCATCCACGCGCTGGCGCCGCGCTGTGCTCACTGCGATTGCCGCATCATCGGTCACGGCGTTGAGACTGCCGGTGGCGTGATTTATTGTTGCGCTCACTGCGCCCATCACGAAGGCGCGATGGCTTTGCAAGATCGAGCCTGACAACGTAGCCGCCGAGGTGACGAGGCGGAGGTGTCAGCAATCCTTGCGTTGAACAATCCGCCTCCTTACCTCGGCGGCTACACTTGCTCACGCGCGCGGCTCTGCTAGATTCGCCGCTGGATGGCGAAGCCAAGCTCATCACCATGGGACTTTGGGGAATTGTTCACGGTTCAGGAAACCCGCCGTGTTTTTTCGGTCACTGAAGTGACGAGCGAAGTTCGCCGGTTGCTCGAAAAACAATTGGGCACGATTTGGGTCACAGGCGAAATCACCAATTTCCGCGCGCAAAGTTCCGGGCACGTTTACTTCACGCTGAAAGACGCCAATGCGCAGTTGAGTTGCATCGTCTTTCGAACGGACCCGATCGCGCATCGAGATTATCTGGAAGACGGCCGCAAGGTCGTGCTCAAAGGCGAGATGACGGTCTATGAAGCGCGCGGCCTATATCAACTGCGAGTGATCGAAGTGGAATTGCTCGGTGTCGGCGCGCTTCAAATTGCTTTCGAAAAGTTGAAACAAAAGCTCGACGCCGAAGGGCTGTTTTCTCCAGAACGCAAACGGCCCCTGCCCCATTACCCCGCCCGCATTGGGTTGGTCACGTCTCCGACCGGCGCAGCAATTCGCGATGTGCTGCACGTGATAGAGCGTAGGAATTCTTCGCTGGAAATCGTTCTCGCACCGTGCGCCGTTCAAGGCCAGGGAGCGGCTGGTGAAATTGCGGCAGCGATTCGAATGCTCAACGATTGGTCGATGAAAGCGCCGCACAAATTGGATTTGATCCTGGTGACGCGCGGCGGCGGGAGCCTGGAAGATCTCTGGGCGTTCAACGAAGAAGCGGTTGCGCGCGCGATTTTCAATTCGGCTTTGCCTGTCGTTTCGGCGGTAGGGCATGAAATTGATTTTACGATCAGTGATTTCGTGGCCGATCTGCGCGCGGCTACGCCGAGTGCGGCAGCGGAGTTGTTGACCGAAAATGTGTTCGCAGGTTGCCGTTGGATGTCGCAAGTTCCGACGGTTTTGCGCGACCGTTTACGGCAACGCATCGTCGGCGAGCGACGGCACTATCAACAATTGGGCGAACGGCTTCAGGCGTTTCATCCGCGACGCCAGTTGAACGAACGGATGCAACGCATCGACGATTTGCAAACGAGCATGTCCCGATGCGTTCGACAAACGCTGAAAGATTTGCGTCAGCGACAGCAACACG
>JAICXV010000309.1 GCA_025934545.1 Verrucomicrobiia bacterium | reverse complement strand
TTTCTCGCCGCGCACACGCCCCATCTCGCCACCGTGACCCGGCGTATCCCAACTCACGCCCATGCGCGACATGCCGCCTTCGCTGGTGCGAAAGAGCGCGATCTCTGTGCCGAATGGATTTTTGTAACGATTCTTGTCGGGATGAAGATAATCGAGCCGGCTGCGCATCCCCTGACACGACACTCCAACAAAACTGCCCCCGGTTACGCCAATATAATATGCATTGGAATGCGTCGGATAAAACTGCGGCGGCAGCCCGATCCGCCAGCCCTGGTATGAATCAATCGGTTGCGGCATCCAATGAAAGTATTCCCCCTCCGAATAGACAATTTTGCCAAAGCCACCGGCGCGATAGATCTGGCGCATGGCATAAAGATCTTCATGGAAACATGACGTTTCGAACGTCATGTATTTCAGGCCGCTCGATTTTACCGCCTCGAACAACTTGTGTGCGTCCTCGATAGAACCGAACACCGCGGGCACAGCACATGCGACGTGTTTCCCGTGTTTGAGCGCTTCCATGCAATGTTGAGCGTGGTGTGGCGCGTCCGTCGCGATAAAGACAGCTTCGATGCGGTCGTCTTTAACCAGCTCTTCGAGCGATGGATAAGTCTTTTCACAACGACAAGCCTTCGCCAGACCTGCACAACGGTCCGGAATCAAATCACTGACCGCAACGACGTCGACATTCGGATGATTTTGAAATCCGAACTCCGCGCCAAATTTACAGACGCCATAGCCGATAATGCCGACCCGGATTTTGCGGTCAGAGATCGGTTGCCAACCCTGGTGAAGATCGGCGCTTTCCTTTGCGCGCTCGAAGCCCTGGATTGGTTTTTCAGCGGCAATCGCAGGGAAACCAGCAACCGCAGCAGTCATACCGGCTAGTTGGACGAACGAGCGCCGACTCAATCGTTGTGTGGACATAGACCGAGCATGCGGGGTTGTGGGCGACGGTCAAGCGCGAACACTGCATGCCGCTTTGGGCAAATGTATTACGTGGAGAAAGGAAGCTTGCCGGATTCCGCCCCCCGTCTGTCAATGCGACGATTGGCGAGAACCGGACGCAGGCTCGGGATGCGCCTGACGCTGGGACACTTGAGAGATGGCGCCATGGCGCAGATATTTAGAAAAAGTGCGAACAGTTTCGCTCGAGCGACGCTTATTGGAATCGCTGTCGGCTTCTTTGGATTTTGGGGTGTCGTGTATGCGGTCTATTGGTCGCCATATACGACTGATGTGCACGTGCCACGCGCACAACCGGTTCCCTTTAGCCATCAACACCACGTTTCCGGCCTCGGCATCGATTGCAGATATTGTCACACCTCGGTCGAGACTTCTTCCTTCGCCGGCATTCCACCAACGGAAACTTGCATGAGCTGTCACTCGCAAGTTTGGCGTGATGCGCCGGTGTTGGCGCCCGTGCGCGAAAGTTTGGCGACAGGCCAACCGCTGCACTGGAATCGCGTCAACCAAACACCCGACTTTGTGTTTTTCAATCACAGCATCCATGTGAACAAAGGCATCGGGTGTTCAACATGCCACGGTGCGGTCGACCAAATGCCCATCACCTGGAAGGAGCACTCGCTTTATATGCGTTGGTGCATCGATTGCCACGCCAATCCGCAACAGCATCTGCGGCCCAAGAACGAAATTTACAACATGCTGTGGAAAGCGCCTCCCGACCAGGCCAAGCGCGGGCAGGAATTGCTCAAGACCTATCACATCAGCCAGCAGCGACTGGATCAATTGCGCGATTGCAGCATGTGCCACCGATGAAAACTCGAACACCAATGAATCTAGCCGAAATTCGTGCCAAGCTCAGCGGCGCGCGTGGCCAGGAGTATTGGCGCAGTTTAGATGAGGTGGCGCAAACACCGGAGTTCGAGGAAATGCTGCACCGTGAATTTCCCAATTCGGCCTCGGAATGGGATAACACCTTCAGTCGTCGCAGTTTTATTCGTCTCGCCGCCGCGTCAATCGCCCTTGCCGGCGCAACCGCTTGTACAAAACAACCTCCACACGAGATTCTCCCTTATGTTCATCAACCGGAGAAACTAGTGCCGGGTAAACCTCTTTATTACGCGACGACGATGGTGATGGACGGCTACGGAACGGGCGTCATCGCCAAAAGTCGGGAGGGTCATCCGATCAAAATCGACGGAAACGAGGACCATCCTGCTGTCGGTCGGGGTTCGAGCATTTGGATGCAGGCGTCGATATTGGATCTTTATGATCCAGACCGTTCGCAGGCGATCACACATTTTGGCGAGCACACCGATTGGGACTCTTTCATTGCCAATTTGAACAGCATAATGCGCGAACACGAGCGGGATGCCGGCGCTGGTTTGCATTTTTTAAGCGAGACAATCACGTCTCCTACTTTGGTCGGGCAACTTGACGGTTTGCTGAAACGCTTCCCCAAAGCGCGCGTCCACCAATTTGACGCAGTTTGTCGCGACAACGTGCGCGAAGGAGCGCGGCTGGCATTCGGCGAAATTGTCGAAACGCATTATCGGTTTGAAAAGGCTGCCGTCATTTTGTCGCTCGAATCAGACTTTCTTTACACACATCCCGAACGCCTGCGGTACACGCTTGAATTTACAAACGGACGCCGACTCCGCAGCGATCAACCGCGGATGAACCGACTGTATGTCGCCGAGAGCACACCAACCGTAACGGGCACAATGGCCGATCATCGGCTGTCGATTGAAAGCAGCAAAATAGAGCGTCTCGCTTTTGAAATCGCACAAGGTGTCGGCGGCCAATTGGGGCCTGCGAACAAATGGCTTTCTGCACTGGTGTCCGATCTCAAAGCCAATCGCGGCAAGAGCATCGTCATTGCAGGCGAAAGTCAGCCGCCGGCCGTTCATGCCGTCGCGAATTGGTTAAACGATGCATTGGGCAACATCGGAAGCACCATCGAGTATTCAAAGCCCACTGACTTTCAGCCCGGTAATCGTGTCGAGTCACTTCGTCAACTCGTCAATGAGTTGCGAGCCGGTCGCGTCGAAACGCTTTTTGTTTTGGGAGGGAATGCAGCGTGGACCGCCCCAGCGGATTTCGAACTCGCTCGTCTCCTGCCGCAAGTGAAGAACACCATTCACATCGGTCAGGAATATGACGAAACCGCAGCCGTCTGCGCCTGGCATATTCCGCAGGCACATTATTTGGAATCCTGGGGCGATGCTCGTTCGTTTGACGGAACCGTTTCCTTGCAGCAACCGCTCATCGCTCCGCTTTACGGTGGCCGGACGATCCATGAAATGCTCGGCGCAATGACGCAGCAACAGCCAATTCGCAGCGATTACGAAATTGTGCGGGAACATTGGCGCACGCAAAAACGATGGCCCGATTTCGAAAAAGGCTGGCGCAAGGCATTGCACGACGGCCTCATCGCGAACACCGCTGAACCCAGCAAGATTCGGCCGCACGCTACATCGCTGGATGAGTTACAGAAACGCGCGCAGCAAGGGGCGGGCAGTTCGCTTGAGGTTGTCTTTCGACCGGATCCGAGTATCTGGGACGGTCGTTTCGCCAACAACGGCTGGTTGCAGGAATGCGCCAAGCCGGTTAGCAAAATGGTTTGGGACAATGCTGTCCTGATCAGCGGCGCGCTCGCTGAACGCGAACATTTGCAAAATGGCGACGTCGTGGAATTGAGCATCGGCGAACGCAATGTCCGCGGTCCGGTTTGGATCATGCCCGGCCAGGCCGAGAATACGATTACGTTGCATCTCGGCTACGGCCGCGAACGGGTCGGGCGCGTTGGGTCTGGAGTCGGTTTCAACGCGTATCGACTGCGGACCGCCGACGGACTTTGGATTCACACCGGTGCGCAAATTACGAAAACCGGCGAACAACATCTGCTCGTCACGACACAGGAGCATCACAACCTCAGCAGTCCGGAGCGCGAAGTCTACCGCAACGGTACGCTCGCTGAATTCCAATCGAATTCAACTTTTGTAAAAGACACCGTCGAACAGGTTCATCGCGACGAGACGCTTTACGACGAATTCCAATACCCCGGCTACAAGTGGGCGATGTCGATCGACCTGACGACCTGCATCGGCTGCAACGCCTGTCTGCTGGCGTGCAATGCGGAAAACAATATCCCCGTCGTCGGCAAAGACCAGGTCCACAAACACCGCGAGATGTATTGGATTCGCATCGACACCTACTACAAAGGGACGCTGGAAAATCCTTCGTTCAATCATATGCCAGTTCCGTGCATGCATTGCGAACACGCTCCGTGTGAATTGGTCTGCCCGGTTGCCGCAACGGTGCATGATCACGAAGGCCTGAACTTGCAGGTTTATAACCGTTGTGTCGGTACACGTTTTTGCTCGAACAACTGCCCCTACAAAGTCCGGCGTTTCAATTTTCTTCAATACACCGATTATCGCACACCACAACTCAAGCCTCTCTACAACCCGGACGTGACCGTGCGCTGGCGCGGAGTGATGGAGAAGTGCACGTA
>JAICXV010000292.1 GCA_025934545.1 Verrucomicrobiia bacterium | reverse complement strand
GGGTGGGCGAGATCGACGCCGGTGTCAGCCAGCGCAATCGTCACACCCTGGCCCATGGTATATGGCCACGCGGCCAGAACATTTAAATCATACCCACCGCGCGAGCCATCCGAGTGCCGATTTTCCAAGTACCATTGAAAGCCTTCACCGAAAGCGCCGTAAACTGCAAAAAATCCGTCGCTCGGCTGATGTGCATAGGGCCCATGCAAAACGTAAGGGCGACGCAGCACAGGAATGCTCGCCTTGACTCCGCTGACGGTCGCGAGCCGGTGGGCTTCTTGCGCAGCGGTGAGCGCGTCGGGCGCTTGCAAGATGACGACGTCCTCGGTGACTTTGCGCGACAGCTTCAACGAACTGCCACGGAGAATCGAATTTAACTTCGATGGGTCATCAAGCTGCAACGTGACGCGTGAAGTAATCTCGATGTCATTCGTCCCCGACTTCGCGCGAATCGAGCGCAATTTGCCGACGAAGTTAGCGTCTTCGACATGAACGGAATGGATTCCCTGTTCGCGAAATTTGAAGTCGTGACCGGTGGCGAAACAGTTGACGGCAAGAGCAAGGGCGACTGCGATTATTGTTTGGCGGAACCGTTCCATTGGCGGGGGAAGTATGTCGCAATCAAGTCGTTTAAACGAGCAAAAACCAAAGGTCACCACCCTCGCGCGCCCGGGGCGTCCCGTTACAAAAAGACTCGGCAGGCGCGTCGCTCTCCTCCAAAATAGTTATTGACCCTCACGTAACGTTATCCCCGAGAGTCTCACATAGCGCGCTGGTGAATGGTTCATCGCGCGCACCAAAAGCAAATGGCTTATACCGTCCGAAAAGTTGCGGCGATGTCGGGAGTGAGCGTGCGCACGCTTCATTTTTACGATGAAACGGGCTTGCTCAAGCCCGCCTGTGTCGGCGCGAATGGGTATCGCTATTACGAGGAAGCGCAGTTGTTGCGGTTGCAACAGATTCTCTTTTATCGCGAGCTCGGGTTTGAGTTAAAGGAGATCAAGCGGATCCTGGGTAAAAAGAACTTTGAAGTAGCGGCGGCGCTACGGTCGCATCGGAAAGTTCTGGAACAGAACATCACGCGGACGGGCCAATTGCTGGAAACCATTGACCGGACAATCCGGCATTTGAAAGGAGACGCAAAAATGAAAAGTGAGGAATTGTTTGTCGGTTTTAATGTCGCCGCCGGTGAAGCGCGCTTCGGAGAAAAGATCAAGCTCGGCGGAAAGTCGCCACACGATTGCAAGGTTTCCGGCAAGGATACCGGCGGTGCGATGTGTGTGTTCGAGTTCACCGGAAGATCGAGCGGGCCGAAGCATCTGCACAAGGCGCAGGATGAATGGATTTATGTCGTGGACGGCGTGCTTGATTTTGAGATTGGCGAGAAGCGATTACGAATCAAGTCGGGCGAAAGCGTTTTTGTTCCACGCACAGTGCCGCACGCATGGGCCTGTCTCGAAACTGACGAAGCGAAGGTGATCAACGTTTATCAACCCGCGCTGGCCATGGAAGAGTTCTTTCGCGAAGTGGGAAAATTTGATGGCAAACCGGCGGTTCACGAGGCACTCGGATTCGAAGGCGTGCTCGCGTTATTTCGAAAATATGGGATGGAAGTTGTCGGGCCGCCGATGATTGGAGAATGGAAGGTCGACCAGGGGAAAATTGTCCGACTGAAGTAAGCGCGCGAGCGTTGACGTCTGTATTGCGCTGATAGACTGACGGTTGCGTGACGTAGTTGCTGGACTTGTTAGAAACAGGTGATGGAAGTAGTATACAATCGATTTTGGAAGGGTGGAGGATCGCTCGATCCGCGAGGATCGGGAGGAAAGTCCGAACACTAGAGGGCGCGATGCCGCGTAACCGGAATCTTGAGTTCCGGATACACGCGGGCAACGCAGTCGTGAGGCTGCGTTGACGGAAAGTGCCACAGAAAACAGACAGCCGGTCCAGTGATGGGCCGGTGATGGTGAAAAGGTGGGGTAAGAGCCCACCGCACTGGCAGTAATGCCAGTGGCACGGAAAACCCCATCGGGTGCAAGGCCAAATAGGGGACCGAGGAGCGGCCCGCTCCGGGTTCCGCGAAAGCGGGACAGGTCCCGGGTATCGGCTGCTAAGACAAATGATTCTCTTGGCCCGCAAGGGCTGAAACAAAATTCGGCTTACAGCCCTTCCAAAATCATTCACTTCCCTTTAATTCCTTGTCCTCCTCCCCCTAATTTGGGACAATCTGTGCAACCAGCCAACCGTCGAGCACGTCGACCATTGAAGATGCGCTACCATGTTTTCACTGAGTCAGTGTTCGGGTTGCAAAAATCACAAAGCGCGGTACTGGTACTAGGCTGTTAATGTGTCACGCACCCTGAACTAAACCATTTTCTATACGATGGAACACCCGCCATCTCCACTACGCGTATTATTGATCGATGACGAAGAAGCGTTTTCGATCCTTTTGCGCCGGATGTTGAGAAACATTCCCGGTAAAAACTACGAAATCGAATGGGCTTCGAGCTACGACGCCGGCTTGCTGGCGATGCAGCAGCAGCGCCACGACGTTTATCTCCTCGACCATTATCTCGGCGCGAAGACCGGGTTGGACTTGTTGCGCGAGGCGCACAAGATCGGCCTGACCACGCCGATCATCATGTTGACAGGCGCGGCAGATCCAGAAGTGGACGCTCAAGCCGCCGAACTCGGCGCCGCCGATTATTTGCTGAAGGAAAAGCTGGATACCTCTGTTCTGGAACGTTCGATTCGTTATTCGGTCCAACAGGCGGCGACCTTTCATGCTTTGCAGCGCAGTAACGAACGATTTCGTCTTCTGTTCGAGCGCAGCTTGGATGCAATTTTAATTTCAGACGACCAGGGACGTTTTATGGAAGTCAACGGAGCCGCCTGCAAATTGCTGGGAGCTTCGCGCGATCGACTCTTGAAGATGAAGTGGTCGGATCTGGTTTTCACCGAAGACGGCGTGCGCGCCGATGAGCGCGAAGATGGGTTGGGTGAGTTGTCGATTTGTCGCGCCAACGGCGAGCGCAGGTTTATTGAATTTTCCGCAAGCAAACTCGCCGCAGATTTGAACCTGAGTATTTTGCGCGACGTGACGGAGAGCCGAAATCTCGAACGCGAAATTCAACAGGTGAGCGAGCGCGAACAACGGCGCATCGGCCAGGACCTGCACGACGGTTTGGGCCAGGCGTTGACTGGCATCGCGTTTATGGCGAAGACGCTCCAGAACCGCTTGGAAGCGCGCGGACGCGAAGAGGCGTCCGACGCCGGCACGATTGCCAGTTTGATCAACGATGCATTGGTGCAGGCGCGGCGCATGTCGCGCGGCCTTTGCCCGACGGTGCTCGAGGACAATGATATCGAAACCGCGCTCGAGCAACTCGCCGAGAACATGCAGACATTTTTCAATCTCAAATGCGAGTTCAAGTACGACTCGGCCATTCGCATCGCTGACAATGCCGTCGCGGTCCATTTGTATCGTATCGCCCAGGAAGCCACGACCAACGCCATCAAGCACGGAAAGGCGAATGAGATTTTAATTTCCTTGAAGGTGTCGACATCCGGCGTCGTTCTGCGGATACAGGACAACGGCTGCGGGTTTCCGAAAAACGGGCCGAAGAATACCGGAATGGGTCTGCGCGTCATTCAGCATCGCGCACGTATGATTGGTGGCACTGCTTCGATCAAGCCGCGCAGTGGCTGCGGAGTCGTTGTCACTTGCACATTCCGCAAAAACATTTTGATCAAAAAACCAGCGCGCAAAACAAATGGCGAGGAGACTAATAAACCAATTTCGCTGAAGCGGAATTTGTTACAGAAAAAACTCAGCTTCGCCAACGCCAGCGTTTAGCTGCGCGCAATCCAACCGCCGCCGACGACGAGGTCATCCTGATACAGCACACACGCCTGCCCCGGCGTGACCGCGCGTTGGATAACATGCATCTTCACTTTGGCTGTTCCATTTTCCAACGGCGTGATCGTCGCCGGCGCGCCAGCGTGGTTGTAACGGATCTTCGCGGTGGCTTCGATTTGACTGGGCGGATTTTCAAAAGGAATCCAGTTGCAACGTTCGATGATGAATTCGACCCGATCCAAAGCGGAATCATCACCGACGATGACGCGGTTGTTCGCGGCGTCGAGTTCGATAACGTAAAGCGGTTTTGGCGATGAGAGGCCCAGGCCTTTGCGCTGGCCGATGGTGTAAAACTCGATGCCTTGATGATGGCCAAGAATGCGGCCTTGCAGGTCGATGATTTCGCCTTTGTGCGGTTGCACTAGGTTCGCTTTGGAAAGAAACGAACCGTAATCATTGTCCGGGACGAAGCAGATTTCCATGCTCTCTTCCTTGTCAGCGGTTTTGAGATTGCAATGGCGCGCGACCTCTCGCGTGTCCTGCTTCGTTTTGTGGCCAAGCGGAAACATGGCGCGCGCGAGTTGGTCCTGGCGCAACGAGAAAAGGAAATAGCTCTGGTCCTTGCGCGGGTCGCGGCCGCGCTTGAGTAACGTTCGCGAGCCATCGTCATTTTTTTCGACGCGCGCGAAATGGCCGGTGGCAATGAAATCGCCGCCGAGTTGCCGGGCGCGATCGAGCAGCGCGCCGAACTTCAACTTTTCATTGCACATCACGCAGGGATTCGGCGTGCGGCCCAATTTATATTCCTCGGCGAAAT
>JAICXV010000182.1 GCA_025934545.1 Verrucomicrobiia bacterium | reverse complement strand
TCGTAGACCTCGTTGAATGCGCGTTCTTGAAATGGATTTTTGAACAGGACCTTTTCATAACGGTCGCGCATTTCCTGATCGCGCGCATCGGCTAAAGCAGTTGTCGCCAACGCGAGCAGCGCCAAAAAGGTGAACAATTTATTTTTCATGTTGTCCTTCCACTAAATTTTTCAGCCATATCGCTGCCCTGAGAACCCGCCAAATCCGCCAAGGTCAAGCCGTCGCAACGCTACGTCCGCGATAAACAGAACCAGCGCGATGCCAACCAGCCATGGCCAAAGCCGCTTTCGAACCGAAACCGATTCACCTTTCTCCACCGCGAAAACTTGCGCAGGCGAAGCGTCGTATTTGCCGCCGCTCACATCGGCCAACGCATGCAAGAGCGGTTCGTTCGGAGACAGATGGCGATACTCAGGTTTGTAGGAGATCGTGACGGCGCGGACATAATCGGAAACAATTTCTTCTTTGCCGGCGTCGGCGCTGTCCCGCGATTGGCGAACTTTCAGGACATAGCTGCCAATGTCGGTCGTCGGAAAATTCGCTTCGTATCGGCCCGGCGCGGTTTGTTTGACCGCGAGCGATTGCACGGTCAAATCGGGTTTGACCAGTTGAACCACCGTGCGCAGGTCGTTCAAAAATTCGCCTTTCTCGTCGGTATTATCGATCTGCAAATGGCCGTCGTCGGCTTTCATTGCGATGGTGGTTTCGGTTCCGCGACTATGCGTCGTGCGCATTACATCGCGCACGACTTGCGCCCAAAATTGGCCGAACCCCGGCCACCGCACCCAATCGGCTGCCCAACGATTTTTCGCATCCGACGTAAACGCTGCCGCTTTTCCCAAACCAAAACGCCAGCTTGCATACAGGGGATCGCCATGTTCGGTCAGTAGCGAAACGTTCGCCGTTGGTTTTGGTGACGTCACGATATAGCCGAACAAGAACGGCGCCGATTTCCAATCAATCGAACGAATCACCTGATCATCGTGAAATACTTGCGGCAGGAACGGTTCTTCAATCAGCGACGAACGGGAGGCTGACATTGTTTCCTTCGTGAAAATTTGCGGAATATCATGCGCATCGGTCGTCTGGTAGTAACGGCCTTTGCCCCAGCGCGCGATGTTTTGCAAAAGTTCGGCGTAGATATCCGTGCCGACCGCGACCGTCGATACGGTCATCTGCTCACCCGCCATCGTTTGTGTGATGCCTTCAAAATCGCCGGGTTGCGAAACGCCGTCGGTCAAAATGATGCAATGTTTGAAGGCCGCCGGAATGCTTTGCAGCATCTCGTGCCCGCGCACCATCGGCGGATACATCGCCGTGCCGCCGCCCGCGTCGATGCGTTCGATGTTTTGAATAATGCCCGCCTTGTTCGCGGCACTTTGCATTTCCGCGACGGTGAAAACTTCCGTGTCGAACGTCAGCACGCCGACGTAATCGCGGTCACTCAACACTTCGACTGTGGCAATAGCCGCTTCTTTCGCGAATTGGATTTTTTCGCCTTCCATCGAACCGGAACGATCGATGATCAACATCATCGCCAGGCTCGGCGTGTCCTTTTTCTTTTCGGAACGCATCCGGACGGGCAGGGCGTCCTCGAGAGCCGTTCGATAATACCCGCCGAGACCAAACGATTCCTGTCCGCCGACCATGACGAATCCGCCGCCAAGATCTTCCACATACGAACGCAACAAAGTCATTTGCCGCACCGTCAAATCAGTGGCGGGCACATCCGAAAATATGATCGCATCATAAGCCGCGAGTTCATCGAGACTTCCCGGCATGCCCTTACCCTCGCGAATTTCCGCGCGAATATTTTCCGCTTCGAGGGCGCGCGCCAAAAAACGGCCGTCGCGCTCATCGCGATCAAGAATCAACACCTTCGGTTCGCCGGCCACGTGCACGATTCCTGAGGCGACATTGTTGTCGGCAAAGAAGTCTTTCGCCGCTTTGACCCGCAGTTCGTATTTGACCAAACCTTCTTTCGCCTTCGCCTCCTGAAAATTGAGCGTGTTCGGGCCGGCCTTAAGATCGATTTGCTTTTCCTGAATCTTGAAGCCGTCGCGATACAGAGTGAACGTTGCCGGTGTCGCCGTGCTTGCTTGCGCGACAGCGGAAACAGCAAAACTCTGGCCCTTCTTGACCTCGCTCGGCACAATCAAATCTTCCAGCAGCACCTCATCTTTCGGTTCAGTTTTGTAATTCGCGGTGAAAACTTTGATTCCATGCGAAGCCGCGCGTTTCGCCGCGGCCACCGCATTGCCGACAGTTTCGTTCCCGTCCGACATCACGACGACCCGATTAAGGCTGTCGGCCGGCATCGATTGCCACGCGTTTACGATGGCGCGCTCGATGGCAGTATCACTCGCTTGCGTCGGCTTCTTTAACGCTTTAGAAAGTTTCGGTGTGCTATCAAGCGGCGCGATCACATCGTTCGTCGCCGCGAATGTCCAAAGCGCAGCTTTTCGTTTGCTCGAAAGTTGTGACGTGACCGAGTTCCAATAATTACTGATTTGCTGCGGCGCATTTTCGGGAACGCTGTCTGATAAATCCGCCAGCACAACTGTCGAAACCGAATCGCTTTTCGTCACCCACAAAAAACTCGCTAACGCCAGCACGAGCAGCAACAGAACAATGCAACGCACTATCGCCGACAGCACCCGTTGCATTTTCGGATTGTCGACCAGGGTCCAACGCAAGACCAACATCACGACGGGAATCGCCGCGATCAGGCCGAGCAAATATGGACTTTCGAAATCCGCTTTCATTCAATGACGCGCCGATGGAACAACACCCATTCGGTGCACGACAAAATTACGCCGACGAGCACCAGAAAAAACCACGGCTCAAACCCAAGCCGAAAACCAGTCTTCAACTCCGCAATCGGGTGCTTGGCGCGCAGCGGCAAAGTTGCCGACGGCTTGATTCGCGATTCATTGGCATCACCGAGACTGGCAGCGAACAATGGAAACGTGTTTGTCTCGCTTTCTTCCCCGCGATAAAACCCGGCGCGGTTTACCGGCACGATCGATCCCAAATTTTCGAGCGATATCTTTTCGTTATCCGGCGCGACGATAACGTGCAGGTTTGTTTTGCCCTTGGGCAAATACCGCGAAAGGTCTGCCGTCGTGATGAGCGAACCCGCTTGAGGGTTGGCCCACGATTCGCCGGTTTCGGCCGAGGCGAGATAGCGAATCGAGTTCGCAATCATAATTGGAAACGCCACCCGCAATGGCAGGTCCGTGTTGCTCGTATCAAAAGCAAACACCAGAACTTTGCGTTGTTGGTCTTCGTTCAACAGCACGAGCGGATCAGTGAACGATGCCGCTAGCTTTTGGAATGAAGGGGTTGATTGAACCGCTACGGCCTTCGCGATGGTCACGTTTTGCAGCGCCAGATGACGATTGATGGGATGATCGTGTTGCCATTCCGTGAAAAGCTGTTTGCTCAGTTCACCGGATTTTTTAAGGCCGAGGTCGGCTGGCCAATCTCCGACAAAAATCGAATTACCCGTTGGCGTTGTCCTCGGAACCCATCCCGAAAAGATCGTCACGCGCGCATCGGTCGTATCGGTATAGTTGTCCGGTGTCACTTTCTCCAATTCGATCCCGTCATCGGTCGATAGCACGTGTTCTAAAAAAAGATTTTCAGTCGTCACCAGTCGGACCTTGATTGGATTTGGTTTTGGCAACGTCGCGTAGGCATGATTGTCCAGCGCGAACGCGTCCTTGAAATCCACGAACGCTTCCAACTCACCGCCTTCGGCGCTGAATTGACGAAACGTTTTGCTGACGGCTTGCCCCGGCGGCACCGCGACTTCATACGCATCAAGCAAATGCCCGTTTAGCCGAAGCTCCAGTGGCAACCTTTGCTCCTTTTCCGTCCCGTTGAAAAGCTCGACGTGTATTTGAAAATCCTTGGCAGAGTACGGGAGCGGGCGAACGTGAAAGGCCGTGATGCCGACATTGCGCGTTTCCTTGCCGACGGGTAGCCATGCAAATCGCGTCTTCGGCGGAGCAGTGACATCGACCGGCTCGAATGCGCCGTCGCTGACGATATATATATGCGTTTCGCGCTCATCGGGCGGCAGTTGTTCGATGACTTTGACGGCTTTTTTGAAATCGGTCGCCGAATGTGTCGGTTGGATTTTGTTGAGCGCGTCGTGCAAATCCTTTTTGCTGTCGGTGAACGGCTGGACGATGTCCGGTTCGGCCGCGAAGGTGACCAACGTCATCGTGTCGCCCATCGACATCCCGCGAATCACCCCTTGCGCCGCGTGCCGCGCGAGATCGAACCGCGTCTCTCCGCCTTCCTGAACGAGCATGCTGGCCGAAGTATCGAGCAACAGCACAATGCGTCGCGCGCCAGTCAGTTTTCCGGACAGCAACGGACGAGCGAGCGCGAATGCGAGCAAACCGATGAAGATCAATTGCAGCAACAGCGACAGGAGTTTCTTTAACCTGGCAATCGACGTAACCGTTTGCTCATCGCGCAGAATCTTGTCCCAAAACATCAGCGTCGAAACCTCAACGCGACGACGCCGTTGCTTCAGCAAATAAAGAAGAATGACCGGAACGAACAGCCCAAGGAATGCCAACGCCAGTGGAGCGGCAAAGCTCATTGCAGAAAGCGCTCCTTTCGCAGCATGTGAATGATCGTGTCCTGGAACGGCAAATCAGTCCGGCAACGGACATAACCAATTGCCGATTTTCGACAAAACTTTTCCAACCCGTCGCAATAACTCGAAAATGTCTCGCGGTATCGTCGCAACAATCCTTCGGTCAGCGTCACCTCGCGGAAGCGGCCCGTCTCAGTATCGAGCAGTCGCAAGTCGCCGAGCAACTCTGGCTGTGCTTCCTGCGGTGAAACGCAGTGGACGGCGAACACTTCGAATTTCTGGTAACGCAACGCGTTCAGTCCGGCAATCGCCGCCTCGTCATAAAAATCAGAAAGCACAACCGCCAGCCCGCGTTTACGTTTGCTGGCGGCGAACGTCTTCATGCAATTGCTCAGGTTCGTGGGGCCGCCCGGCTTAAGCCCTTCGAGAAAACGCAGCATCGTAAAGACTTTGCCTTTGCCGCGAATGCTCAGCATGTTCGCCGCGCCTTTCGGGAGCGTTGCGTTGAACGGCACAATGTAAACGCGATCAAGTCCCGCCAGACCGAGATACCCAATCGCAGCCGCGATACGGCGCAGATAATGGAATTTGTAAGGAACACCGAAGTCGACCGAGCCCGAGCAGTCGAGCAGCAGATATATATATAGGTCTTCTTCTTCCTCGAACAATTTCAGGAACAAATTTTCCGTGCGGAAAAACAGGTTCCAATCGATGAAACGAAAATCATCGCCGGGCACATACGGCCGGTGGTCGGCGAACTCGACGCTGATTCCTTTCTGCCGGCTCCGCCGCTCCGCCTTCATCTGCCCGGACAAAATCTTGCGCGCGATGATGTGGAGATATTCGAGCGTCTCCAAAAAATCGTCGTCGAACAACGGCTGGGTGCGGTCGTCTGTGGTTGCGGCAGGCTGCATGGCGGGCCGTTTATTCAGATTCGACTGCGATTTTTTCGAGAACTTCCTTGATGACCGCGTCGGTTTTTATTTCTTCAGCTTCGCCTTCGAAATTGAGAATCAAGCGATGGCGCAACGCCGGCGTGGCAACCTTGCGGATGTCGTCGACAGACACATTGAATCGGCTGTCGAGCAACGCCTGCACTTTGCCGCCGAGAATCATCGCCTGCAATCCGCGCGGGCTGCCGCCGTATTTGACGTATTGCTTCACCATCGGCGTCGCTTCGGCTGAATCC
>JAICXV010000598.1 GCA_025934545.1 Verrucomicrobiia bacterium | reverse complement strand
GTCAGGATAAACATCGAGCACGACTTCGTATTCGGTCCATTTATCGCTCTCGCCGATTTTGCGCGTGCGCGGGTTTAAGGCAATGGTCGGTTCGGGCAAACGGCCAAGGACGCTCCATAGATTGCTGCGAAACGGCGGGATTTGTTTTTCCCAATCGGCCGCGTTCGTCACGCTGGCCTTGCTCCAGAATGTGGCGTTGCGGACGTTGGCGGAATCGCGCATGAGCATTTGCGTGTAGTCGACCAATTCTTCAACCTGACGTTTTTGGCGCGCATCAGCGGAAAAGTTTTTGCGCAAGTCGGCGGGTGCCGGTTTGTTCGATTGCGGTAATTCTTCTTCCTTCCGTCCGAGCGCTTGTAAAAACTTCGCCAGCGCTTTTTCGCCGAGCGGCCCGGTCGTCATCCCTTCGTTGCCGGAGATGAGTGACAGGTTGTCGGCGTCTTTTCCGTTGAGAAGAGCGCGGGCGCGGTTGAGTTCGTTTTCGACGGACTCGTAGTCGATCGGCGAAATTTTTCCGGGCGCGGCGCCATGACGATTGTCACGGGCCGGTGGTGGGCCCTGGATATTTGGCGGGACGCTGTGTTCGACGATCAATGCGCGAGGCGCGATCAGCGCGGCGATTTCGGCATCACCAAATTCGCGGAGCAATCCGAAAACGTTTCGATAAATCGGTTCCTGCCAAAGTTTTTGCCGCGAATCGAAATAACCGCTGACGAGGGTCGCGTTGATGCGCGGGTCGAGAGCAGCGGAGTAGAAAGCGATGAGCCCGCCTTCGCCATAACCGCATACGCCAATTTGTGATTTACGATTGTCGGTTGACAACTTTTCAAACCAATCCACCGCAGCCAAAACTTTTTGCACTTCATAACCGATGATGTGACGGCCGAGTTCGTAGGATTGGCGATAAATCCATTCGCGGTGCGGTTGGTTGGTAAACCGGCCAACTTTGGCGTTGCCCGAAAAAGTGTCGTCGCGATTGACTAAAGTTGGGATGAGGATTTCGCACCCAAGATCGGCGAGCGCACCACCAGCGTTTGGGCCACTAGAAAGACCGCACAGCATCTCCGGGGTTTGATCGGCGTCGGGGATGAGCACGATTTTCGCAAACGGAGTGCGCTTTGGTTTTATCCAAAGGCCTTCACCATGGACGCCTTCAAAGACCGGCCAACGCACGGCGAAGATTTCATAGGAATCGGTTTCGGCAATTTTTGCGGGATCTGCGGTGTCTGAAACGAATTCCAGTTCGGTGAACGGAATGCGTTTGTCGATTGCTCCGACGATTTTCCGAAGCGATTCGCGATTGGGCTCGACGGATGTTTCGCGGTGCCAAAGGGCGGGGCGGTTCGTGACCGATTCATCGATGCCCCGCGCGAGATAGCGGTCGATTCCAGCAACCATAGTCGCCGAACGATCAGGGTCGTCACCGAGCGATTGAGTGTTCGGCAGAGATTGGGCGCGAGAAATGAAAGGGACAAGGGCGAGTAAAGCAGTAAGAGCTAAACGCTGAAGGTTAATGGTTGCGAAAAATTTTAGTGCCGAGTTGGACCGCAGGAAACCCGGAAGCGATGCGATCCTGGTGAACACTCTCAAGGACGATGCGTTTGGCGTTGGCATACGGTCATCAAATTTGAATTTTCGATTTCAAATAGCAAGCTCGCCAGCCGAAGAAACGAGGACTGATTAGAAATGAAAAAAGTCGCCGGATGTTTGTCATCGCGGCGACTTTAAGCAAAGTCGATGGAAATTCGAGGAGTGTTACTGTGTATCGCCTTGTCCGGTGTTGTCGTCTTCGGACATTTTATAAACCAATTCCCATTGCCGATAGGCGACAAATTGAGCGTGGCCATCAGTGTAGACAACATTTGCGCCGAGCAAACCGTGGCCGTCTTGTGGGTTCGGGGCGTTTTCGGCATAGGGAGAATGGACTTCCAATCGATCCATAATCGTGAAGGTGCGAGATGGACCTGGTTTGACACCTTGCAGGTCGGTGTGGTTATGGCCCTTCGGGTCAGCGGATGTGTAAGACTGTAGGGCGTAATTTTGGACGGTGTTGATCGTCTTACGTTCGCGAGTGGACAGATTGTAAGTGTGCCAAAAGCCAAACACTTCATAGCTGTGGCCGTTGGTAGAATTCCTCGTGGCTGCCTTTGTGCTCAGGTCTTTAAGAAGAGTATAAGTTTCCGTAGAACCCGGCGGCCAATTTACAGGGTTTTTGAAATTAGGGTTCACGAAGTTGTTGCCAGAGGGACAAACAAAACTTTTGGTGTTCGGAACATAGTAGCCTTTGGGGGTTGTGCCAAGGCCCGTGGTTAATCCGAAAAGCCAATTTAGGTCGTCATCGGCCATTTGAGGTTGAGTGCCATCGTCGGCATGAGTGCCGGGTCCGTTAGGCGTTGTCACACCGAGCATAGTTCCGGTCAACGAACCTTTGGGAGCCCATGGTGGTGCGAAAATGGTGTTTCCGCTATATGAATCGTCCGCAAAAAGCTGTTGGCCGACGCCCATTTGCTTTGTGTTATTAAGGCAACTGATCTGTTTGGCTTTTTCCTTCGCGCGGGCTAGGGCGGGCAGAAGCAGGGCAGCGAGAATGGCGATGATGGCAATGACGACAAGGAGTTCAATCAGGGTGAACCCAAGGGCTTTCTTACAACGGCTCATAAGTCAAAGCGGCGTAACTGGGCAAAAGTGACGCTGGCTTATGAATAAAATGTCACGATGGGTTTTTAGAGTCAATGGATTTATGGG
>JAICXV010000760.1 GCA_025934545.1 Verrucomicrobiia bacterium | reverse complement strand
TTTCCGCAGACGATGAGACGATGGAGGAAGCAGTCGTTCGACTTTTGACGGACCAAAAGAAGACTGTTGCGGTTGCGGAGTCCTGCACGGGCGGTTTGATTTGTAATCGGTTGACGAATGTTCCCGGATCATCGGCGGTGTTGATGAGCGGCATGATAACCTACAGCAACCAGGCAAAACGCGATTTGCTCGGAGTGACTGGTGAGAGCCTGGAAGAGTTCGGCGCGGTCAGTGAAATGGTTGCCAGAGAAATGGCGGAGGGTGCGCGTCGGGTCGGAAAAACCGATTACGCGATCGCCGTCACCGGAATCGCCGGCCCCTCCGGCGGCACTGCGCAAAAACCGGTAGGAACCGTCTACATTGCTGTTGCCGATGAAAAAGGCGCTAAAGTCCAACGGCAGTTTTATCCTTTCGACCGCGAGACCTTCAAATATGCGGTGTCGCAACAGGCGCTTGATTTATTGCGCCGGAACGTTTTGGGATTGTCGATTAGGTGACATCTTTGACAGGGCTCGCGCGCGGCGTACATTCCACTGTCGTGAAGCATGTTCCAGTTCAACTGCCTGGGGAGCGGCACAAACCGTCTGTTGAAATTCCCATCGCTGGCAATCTGCCATTCATTGAAGAGATTTATGCCGACTATGTACGCGCTCCCGACTCACTCGCGCCCGAGTGGCAACAGTATTTCGAATCGTTGTTGAACGGTGACGCGCGTGTTACGCCGCAATTTGTACCATCGTTTAAACCGCCCGGACTATTTTCCGCCGGGCGCGAAGAACGAGCTGAAACGACCAGTGCGGCCGGTCTTCAGGATCGGGTCAGTCAATTGATTCGCAACTATCGCGTGCGTGGCCATCGCATGGCACGAATGAATCCACTTGGGATACAGCCGGCGGTGCCGACGGAATTGCAGCCCGAATTCTATCATTTCACCGAAGAGGAACTCAACACATCGGTCACGTCTGTCGTTCTGCAAACGGACGAGGCGATGACGGTTCGGGAAATTATCGGGCTGTTACGCGATACTTATTGCCGGTCCATCGGAGTTCAATACATGCACATCGACGCGCTCGAAGTGCGACGATGGTTGCAGCGCCGGATGGAATCGACTCGCAATCGGCTTGAACTGACCCGCGACGAACAACTCCGCATTTTCACCCGCCTCACCGACGCCGTCACGTTCGAGGAATTCATTCGCAAAAAGTTCATTGGGGCGAAAAGCTTTTCGCTCGAAGGCTGTGAAACGTTGATTCCCTTATTGGATCTGGCGATTGAAAAAGCCGCCAGCCAGGGCGCAAAGGAAATTGTTTTCGGCATGGCCCATCGCGGTCGTCTCAACGTGCTCGCAAATATTATTGGCAAAGATCCGCGACAGATATTCCGCGAATTCGCCGATGATCAGAAATTGCCGGTTGGTCATGGCGACGTGAAATATCACCTCGGTTACAGCAACGATTGGACGACGTCGTCCGGCGCGAAGGTACATCTCTCGCTTTGTTTTAATCCGAGCCATTTGGAATTTGTGAACCCCGTCGCGCTTGGTCGTGTCCGGGCGAAACAGGACCGGACAACGGACGCCGCCGGCGAACGTTGCATGGGAATTTTAATTCATGGCGACGCGAGTTTTGCCGGTCAGGGGATCGTGCAGGAAACGCTGAACATGAGCCAACTGCCCGGATATACCGTGCGCGGGACGCTGCATGTGATCGTCAACAACCAG
>JAICXV010000336.1 GCA_025934545.1 Verrucomicrobiia bacterium | reverse complement strand
GTCGGACACACCGGCGGCGACCATCGCTTTGATGTCTTGCGGGTAAAGCGGTTGAGCTTGTTCGATGCGCGCGTAGGTTGCTGGTGCACGCGAGCGAAGACGCGCGCGTTCATCCTGGTCGATGGAATTTCCGACGATCGCGCCAGTTGCCGCGCCAAACGCGCCGCCAATCAACGCACCTTCGCCGGCATGTCGGCCACCAAGTATGGCTCCGAGCGCCGCACCAGAGGCGCCACCGATCAATGCGCCCGAACCGGTGTGGTTGGTCGACCCGTCAGGATTTTCGCAGCCGGTCAAAATCAGAACAGCTGCCGCGAGGGAAGTAAGGACAAAATGTTTCATGTTATTTGTTGCGACAATAATGTCGTTATATCCGTTAGACATTGCAAGGCCGCAGGACATTCAATCGACGCAATCCACATGGAATCAGCCACTTTCGACACATTTGACGTGTGACAAGAAATCCTTATCTTGCGGCTCGCATTGCGTTTCCGATTAGGATTAACTCTCGGACACTAATTTACTGAACACTGATTCTGATTAATAAGTTATGGCTTACAAAGATGTCACTCCGCCCGCGGGTTCGAAGATCACGATTGCCAATGGAAAACTGAACGTTCCGGAAAATCCGATTTTGCCGTTCATCCGCGGCGACGGCACCGGCCCCGATATTTGGGCGGCGAGCGTGCGCGTGTTCGACGCCGCGGTCCAAAAAGCTTACGGCGGCAAACGCAAAGTGAGCTGGTTCGAAGTGTTCGCCGGCGAAGAATCGTTCAAGCGCTTCAACAATTGGTTGCCCGACGACACGATCGACGCCTTCAAAGAATATCTCGTCGGCATCAAAGGCCCGCTCACAACGCCCGTCGGCGGCGGCATTCGTTCGCTCAACGTTGCCTTGCGCCAGATGCTCGACCTGTATGTCTGCCTGCGGCCCGTCCAATATTTCCAGGGCGTGCCTTCGCCGGTCAAACATCCCGAGAAAGTGGAGATGGTCATTTTCCGCGAAAACACGGAAGACATTTATGCCGGCATCGAATTTGCCGCTGGCACTCCCGAAGCGCAAAAGGTCCTCGACTTTTTCGCGAAGGAATTTCCGAAGCAATTCGACAAAATTCGGTTCGGCACAAAAGACAAAGCGCAACAGTTCTGGACCGCTGTCGGCGACAAGAGTTTTCCAAACGACGTGAAAGTTGGCGTCGGCCTCAAGCCCATCAGCTACAGCGGCGCGGTGCGTTTGATTCACAGCGCGATCAGTTACGCCATCAAGTTTAAACGCAAGAGCGTCACGCTGGTGCATAAGGGCAACATCATGAAGTTCACGGAAGGCGCGTTTCGCGATTGGGGTTATGAAACCGCTAAGAAATATTTTGGCGCGGTCGAGATCGACGGCGGCCCATGGTGCAAAATTCCCGAAGGCAAACCCGGCGCGGGAATCGTTATCAAAGACGCCATCGCGGACATCACTTTGCAACAGGTGCTCACGCGACCCGAAGATTTCGATGTCATCGCCACGCCGAACCTCAACGGCGATTACTTGTCCGACGCGCTCGCGGCGCAAGTCGGCGGCATCGGCATCGCGCCGGGCGGAAATATTAATTACATCACCGGCCACGCCATTTTTGAAGCGACCCACGGCACCGCCCCGAAATATGCGAACCAGGACCGCGTGAATCCGGGCAGCGTCGTGCTGAGCGGCGAAATGATGTTCCGTTACCTGGGCTGGGTGGAAGTGGCCGATCTGATTTTGAAAGGGCTCAACGGCGCGATCGGCTCGAAGAAAGTGACCTACGATTTCGCGCGTCAGATGACTGGCGCAACGGAAATCAAATGCTCACAATTCGGCGATAATATCATCGCGCATATGTAATGAACCTGTTCGACCTACATGACGAAGTGGCAGTCGTAATCGGCGCGACCGGCAGTCTCGGTGGCGCGATTGCTGAAGGCCTCGCGTCGGCCGGCGCGAAGGTTGCCGTGCTGGGGCGCAATTCGGCCAAAGGCAAATCGTGTGTCGCGCACATTCATAAGTTGAAGGGCGACGCGGCATTTTTCTCAGCGGACGCCGTCGTCCGCGATTCACTCGAAGAAGCGCACAGCCAAATCGTCAAGGCGATGGGCGCGCCGACCATTCTGGTCAACGCCGCCGGTGGCAACGATCCAAAGGTGACGGTCAATTCGGAACTGAAGTTCGAAGACATCGCGATCAAAGATTGGCAAAACAACTTCGATTTGAATTTGGTCGGCGGCGTTTTGTTGCCGTGCCAGGTTTTTGGACCAGGCATGGTCGAACGGAAAAAAGGCAGCATCATCAACATCGCGAGTATTTCGGCGCACATTCCCCTCTCGCGTGTCGTTGCCTACTCGGCGTCCAAAGCTGCGGTCGTCAGCCTGACGCAATTTCTCGCGCGCGAATGGGCCAGGAGCGGCGTGCGCGTCAATTCATTGACGCCCGGATTTTTTCCCGCCGAACAAAACAAAAAACTTTTGTTCAACGACGACGGCACCCCCACCCCGCGCGCGCAATCGATCCTCGCGCACACGCCGATGGGTCGCCTCGGCGAGAAACACGAATTGATCGGCGCAGCGATTTTCCTCGCCAGCTCAAAGGCAAGCGGTTTCATGACCGGCACCGACTTGCGCATCGATGGTGGCTTTCTGAGCCAGACCATTTAAAATAGAGCGATGGACAAACCGCTGAGTTACGTCGCCCAACGCGGCCAGCAAGTAACCGTTGATCAAGTCAACGACGTCGTCGCGCGCGCTTGTCCCGCCGCAAATTTTCGCGGTAAAAAAGTGTTGGTGATCGTGCCGGACGCGACACGCACGGCGCCGATTGGGACTGTGTTCAAATCGTTGCATCAGCAACTCGGTGAGGTAACGAAATTTTTGGATGTCATTGTGGCGCTCGGCACGCACCAACCGATGAGTGAAGCGGGCATTTGCAAACGGTTGGAGATGTCCGAGGACGAACGTCGAACGAAATTTGGGCGCGTAAAGTTTTTCAATCATGCGTGGAATGACCCGGCGGCGCTGAAGGAAATCGGCACGATTCCCGCCGCGGAAATCAGCAAGTTGTCGAATGGCTTGTTTGCAATGGACGTGCCGGTGCAAATCAACCGGCTAATTTTTGAATACGATCAGTTGATTATCATTGGCCCGGTGTTTCCGCACGAAGTGGTTGGGTTTTCCGGTGGGAATAAATATTTATTCCCGGGAATCAGCGGCCCGCAAATTTTGAATTTCTTTCATTGGCTGGGCGCGGTCGTGACCAATCCGATGATCATCGGCAACAAATGGACGCCGGTGCGCGCGGTCGTCGATCGGGCGGCGTCGATGGTAAATATCAGCAAACTTTGTTTTTGCCTCACTATCGACGGACACGATTTTGCCGGTATTTACGCGGGACCACCGGAAGCAGCCTGGGACCAGGCGAGCGATTTGTCGGACAAGCTCAACATCACTTACAAAGACAAACCGTTTCACAGCATCCTGTCGTGCGCGCCGGAAATGTACGACGAAATTTGGACGGCGGGTAAATGCATGTACAAACTCGAACCGGTTCTGGCCGATGGCGGTGAACTCATTATCTATGCGCCACATGTTTCCGAGGTTTGCGTGACGCACAAGGCGACGATTGAGGCGGTCGGCTATCATTGTTGCGAATATTTTCTGAAGCAGTGGGACAAATTTAAGCATTATCCGTGGGGCGTGCTCGCACACAGTTGCCACGTCTACGGCTGTGGAACATACGAGAACGGAATCGAAACGCCCCGCGCGAGCGTAAGTTTGGCCACGCAAATTCCGCCGGAGAAGTGCAAACAGATCAATCTGGGGTATCGCGATCCAAAATCGATTCGCCTCGAAGATTATGCCAATCGCGAAAACGAAGGCGTGTTGCTCGTTCCCAAAGCGGGAGAGAAACTTTTCAGATTGAAGAACCCGCCGAAGTGGGCCGGTGGCCGCTAATTACTTGTTGAGAAAATTTTGGCCTGCCCGGCTTCCCAAAACTCGGCCTGCGGCTTTTTCCAATTTACGCATTGCGTCGGGATTCGATTCCATGTCCTGCAACTTTTGCGTTTGCTCGGGCGTGAGGAATTGGGAAGCCACCGAGACGGCTTTATCGGCCAATGCTTGCGCCTCTGGACTCAACGTGCGGGTGCCTTCGCCAGAATCGGCGGTCAATTGTTTGGTGGCGGCGAGTTCACGCGCTAGCGCAATAAAGTCCTGAAATTCCCTGCTGTCGGTCGAAATGGATGCGTTGGTCGACGTCGACGCGGTC
>JAICXV010000790.1 GCA_025934545.1 Verrucomicrobiia bacterium | reverse complement strand
AGGCCGCGCCAACGAAACAACTCTTTGTCAGGCGGAAGGAACAACTGGCTGGCGAGCGCTGGCGACGTTCCCGGAATTTTTCGCAGCGCCTCCCCCGCCGGTTGCGCCGTCGATTGTTCCGCCCGTTTATCCCGCGGATAAGAATAATGGCAATGCCGTCGCGGGATTTGTCCTTGGTATTTTGTCGATTACCTGTCCGTGCGCCGGTGTGCTGGTTGCGGCGCTCGGAATTGTTTTCTCGTGCATCGGTTTGTCGCAGTTATCAGCCAACCCGCAGCAAAAGGGTAAAGGACTGGCGATTGCTGGACTGGTGCTTTCGATTGTCGGCGCGATGATTTGGACGGGTTGGGGGCTGCTCAGTGTTCCGCATCATCATTTTCGTTTGGACCGGCACTGGAATTTTTAACCCCACACAAACAACATGTACAAAATCCTCGGAGCTGACCGCAAAGAATACGGCCCTGTTTCGGCGCAACAAATCATTCAATGGATCAACGAAGGGCGCGCCAACGCCAGCACGATGGCGCGTGCCGAGGGGACGGAGAATTGGGTTCCTCTTTCAGACATTCGCGAATTTGCATCGCTGTTTGCGGGTAAACCGCCACCAACGCCACCGCCGGTCACCTCGGGCATTGTCAATCCAGATGCCGTCGCGCAAGCCGTCTTGGCGACGGGAAGGACGTTTTCGGCCGGTCACTGCATCAGTCGCGGCTGGGATCTGGTAATGAAGAATTTTTGGTTGATCGTCGGCGCCAGCTTTGTTCTTGCCGTCATCCAGCACACGGTTGGACTTTTGGCGAGCGTTTGCCAGGGCGGAATGTTCATTTTGATGTTGAAGCTCATTCGAGGGCAAAAAGCCGAGTTCGGCGATGCGTTCGCAGGGTTTAGTGAAAATTTTCTGCAATTGTTTTTAGTCGGACTCGTTTCAACCTTGCTCGCGGCGGTTGGTTTTTTGTTTTGCATCATTCCGGGCATTTACCTGATTGTAGCGTGGTCGTTCGCGATTCCGCTCGTAGCGGATAAACGGATGGAGTTTTGGCCGGCAATGGAAGTCAGCCGCAAAGTTCTTTCGCAGCATTGGTGGTCGATGTTTGGTTTGCTCGTTTTGGGCGTGTTAATTTGTCTTTTGGGCGTCTGCGTTTGTTGCGTTGGATTGTATGTGGCGTTACCGGTGTTTTACGCCGCATGGGCGTATGCGTATGAAGATATCTTTAGCTCTGCAACCGCGCCGGCCCCTCAGCCGCACTGAGGCATGGGCATGTTTTACGGCAAACCTCGTTTTGCCGGGTTCGGGCTCTTTAATCGCCGGTCGCGCGGTCGGCTACTTTCAAATGATTCTGGCAATGATTGGCTTGGGAATAAGTGCGATTAAAACGATTCAAGCGGCAATTTGGTATTTCCAAAATTATCAGCAGCTGAACGCTTCCCTGGATCCTCTTGATTCAATGTTCCAGTTATGGCGCGCATTGATTTGGCCGCTGGTCGGGTTCGGTATTTTTGGCGTGGCGATTGTGTGGGCGATGGTGACGAGTTGTTACATTCTATT
>JAICXV010000408.1 GCA_025934545.1 Verrucomicrobiia bacterium | reverse complement strand
AGCATCGCGCTGACGCGAATGCCGGTCCCGATATTAGTAGGGCAAGCGGTGAGGTAGCCAAGGTCGCCGCTAAAAGCGTAATCGAGTTTCTTTTCCAATTCCGTGTCGACCTGATCGATGGCCATCCAAGCTTGCTTGAGTTGCAGTCCGGGCCGCAACGCCTGCATGCGCAGATGATCCTCTTCATTGATCATCACGCAGAGCGATTCTTCCTTGTTCAAAACAAGTCCGCTGCCAGTGCTCTTGGCGGCGTGCTCGCGGCTGATCAAATGGCGCTCGACTAAAATCTGTTTATCCAACGGCCCGAGATTTTCCATCGTTTCGGAAAATGCGCCGGTCAATTGAGGTAACGTTTCGACAGCCGGGCGAATCGCTTCCAACGATTTGACGCGCTCGGCCTTTTTCGCCCAACCGGGAAAGGCCAGGCCGTTAACATTGCGCGCCAACCGCACGCGCGAGGACATGACGATGCGATCATGTGGACCGGAGCGGCGAGATGTCTCGGCGGGTGGACTTAAAAATTCGTGAATAGTCATATCTACAAGGCTAAAGTATAAAGGCTAAAGGCTAAAAAATCAGATCGCAGCTCTTTAGCCTTTATAATTTAGCCTTTAGCCTTTCAAGTCGTTGCCATCTGCCCCAGCTGCTCTTTCGTTGACTTAATCTCGTCGCGCAAACTGGCGGCTTGCTCGAAATCTTCGGCCGTGACCGCTTTTTCGAGTTTCTTTTGCAAAAATTTCAGGCGATCAGTCAAATCGCGGGTTTGCTTGAGCGCTTGCGGAACCTTGCCCAGATGCTTGGTCCCTTTGTGCATCGACTTGAGCAAACCTTCCAAACCTTCGGCAAACGTCTCGTAGCATTTGGCGCAACCGAGCCGACCGGCCTTCTTAAAATCGGCTTGGGTAAAACCGCAGGCGGGGCATTTGATTTCTTCACCGCCGCTCGATTTTTCCATTTCCTGCGAAGCGCCGAGGCCCAACAGTAAATCTGCCAGCGAAAATCCGGCGGGATCGTTGACGCCTTTGCTCTTCGCGCATTCTTCGCAAAGATCGACCTTCTGCATCTTGTCCCCAACGATCTGGGTCAAATGCACTTTGGCATCGTTCTGTTTGCAAATCATGCAGAGCATAAACTTATGGCTATATCGGTTCTCCGGTTTCGTTCGTCAAGGCGCGGTACTGTTCGATCAATTTTGTGGTGACTGGCCCGGGCTTACCACCCTTGATGACGCGGCCGTCTATTTTTACCACGGGAACAATCTCCGCGCCAGTGCCGGTGATAAAACACTCGTCCGCATTGAACAAATCGTAACGCGTCAGGTTCGGCTCGCTCACTTCCATGTCGTTGTCGCGCGCCAAATCCATGACCGTGCCGCGCGTGATGCCATAAAGCGCCCCAGCGGACAGCGGCGGGGTCATGAGTTGATTTGCTTTCACGATGAAAACATTATCGGCCGTACACTCAGCAATGTATCCTTCTGAATTTAACATAATCGCCTCCTCACAGCCACCATTGATGGCTTCGATTTTCGCGAGAACGTTGTTCAGGTAATTGAGCGATTTGATGGCCGGGTTGAGTGCGCTGTGCAAATTACGCACCGTCGGCACGGTGATGATGTCCAGACCCTTCTTATATAATGCGGGCGGATAAAGCTGAACCTGATCGGCAATGATGATGACCGATGGCTTTTTGCAACGATACGGACTCAACCCGAGCGACCCGACGCCGCGCGTCACGACCAAGCGGATATAGCCGTTGCGAATTTTGTTTTTGCGACAGGCATCGACGGTCGCATCCATCAGTTGACGGTGCGTCATAGGCAATTTCAGCATGATGGCCTGCGCGGAATAAAACAGACGGTCAATGTGCTCGGCCAATTTGAAGACACGGCCGTTGTAGGCGCGGATGCCTTCAAAAACACCATCGCCATAAAGCAAACCGTGATCAAACACGGACACTTTTGCGTCCCGCTCAGAATAGTATTTACCGTCTATAAATATTTTCATGTGACTAACCAACAAAGGTTAAGCAGAGGCGTGCGCGTGCGCAATATGCATTTGGAAAAAGTTGTTCAGAAAATGAAAAAGCCGCGTCGGCAAAACTGAGTTGCGGGCACGGCGATGAAACGCACGGTAGACTATTAAACATTCTTTGTCGTTGGTGGATCACCGGCAATCGCGCTATCGACGGAGAGCTTGCCCGCACCGGCGATCATCACGATGAGCGCGAGGCCGATGGCGAGCACATGATATTCAAAACCTTCGCCTTTCTGGTTCCCGAACCAGTTCATAAAGAAGCCGTTTGCGCAATGAACCATCACGACAGCAACCAACATGTTCGCCGCAATGCCAAACGCAGCAACGCGCGAAAGAAAACCCGTGATGAGCCCAAGCGAGCCCGCGAACTCGGCGAGAATCGCAAGGAAGGCAAAGACTGCTGGAATGTGCATTTGGTTGGTGAAAAATCCCATCGTGCCGCTAAAGCCGTAGCCGCCAAACCACCCAAGAACTTTTTGCGCGCCATGCGGGAACATGACGGCGCCGAGGGTTAAGCGGGCGATGGTGGGGAGGTAACTGTCCGTTGTTTTAAAGATTGGTTTCATATCGAATTCGAGTTTGTTGATTCAGTTTTAGAAAAATGCCGCGCTCCTTTCGGAACGCGGCGTCGTTGTTCAGTTAAGGTCAAACAAGAGAACCTGCGCCGGTTTGTCAGCACTCAGTTCGATCGTCTCTCCGCCGTTTACGGCAGCGGCATCACCGCCCGATAGCTTCTTGCCATTCAGATTTACATCGCCTTCGGCGACGTGAACCCATGCGTGGCGGTCGGCGCCGATCTTATGACTCACGCGATTCTTGCCGTCGAGTTTGGCGAGCCACAGGTCAGCATCCTGGTGGATGCCGATCGAACCTTCGCGTCCGGTTTTGCTCGTGACGAGATAGAAACCGGCGGGCGTTTTTGCGAACGACTTTTCGGCGTAGCGCGGTTTCACGCCTTTTTCATCGGGCATGACCCAAATCTGCAACAGCCGCACAGCTTCTTCGTTCGAAGGATTGAATTCGCTGTGCAACACGCCGGTCCCGGCTGACATATATTGAAAATCACCAGGCCGGATAACGCGGCCATTGCCCATCGAATCCTTGTGCTCGAGCGCGCCGCTCAGGATGTAGGTTATGATCTCCATATCGCGGTGCGGATGCATTCCGAAACCCTGGCCCGGCATCACCAGATCGTCGTTGATGACGCGCAGTGTGCGATAGCCCATCCATTTTGGATCGTAATAATCCGCAAAGCTGAAGGTGTGATAGGAATCGAGCCACCCGCGTTCCGCGTGGCCCCGTTCGTTGCTCTTTCTAATATTCATCATGGAGAAAGAATCGCACATTCACTGTATAGTTGAGAAAGACCATGTTTCTTGCCTTAGCATAACTATTGGTTATGCTTGGCCGGTAAATGGAATTGCGACACTTGCGATATTTCATCGCTGCGGCCGAAGAGGAAAATATTTCCCGCGCGGCGCAAAAACTGCATGTGTCGCAACCGGGAATCAGCCGGCAAATCCGCGACCTTGAAGATGAAATCGGCTTCGAGCTTTTTCAACGCACCGCGAAATCACTGAAACTGACCGGCGCCGGCCGGGTCTTTTTAAAAGAAGCCCGCGCCGTGATTCAGCGCGCGGAGGACGCGGTCAAAAACGCGCGCGCCGTTTCGGCTGGAGGCGGCGAGTTGCACGTTGCCTACGCGCCATCGCCCACCGCGCGCTTTTTGCCACAAGCGCTACGCGCTTTCCAGGCGGCGATGCCAAAAGTGCGGGTGAAATT
>JAICXV010000058.1 GCA_025934545.1 Verrucomicrobiia bacterium | reverse complement strand
GTATGCATAACGGCCGTTCTTTGTCACCGCCAGCCAGCACGCCGCCGCCTGGTGTGTTTGCACGGAACGGCTCACGATTGAAAGCGTTCCGTCAGAGGACACTTCATACGAGGATATCGTGCTCGCCGGGGCTTCGGTAACGAACAAGTGGTTTCGTTTATCGAATGAAAAGCCGAAAGGCTCTTGTCCTGGCGACGTGAACAATTGATGGCTATTTGGAAGTCCTTGCGCATCGACAGTGTAGGTGTCGATAAGCGATGTGTTCTTTTCCGTCACGATCAATACATTGCCGTCTGCGGAGAATCCGATTTGAGCAGGACCAGTCGACGCTGCGCTTAGTTCACGCGTTGAGCCGGCAATCGCATGCAAGTGGCCGTTTGTACCTACCGTAAACCCTGTGATGTTGTCAGATCCGCCCGCGCTGCCGCCGGCATTTACAACATACAAGAGATTTCTGTTTACCGAAATGCTGACCGGGTTCAAGCCACCGGAATCAGTCTTGTCCACCCATTCCAGGCCAGTCGGGGTAACGGCGAAGGATGTGATTTCATGGCTGCCGGCGTTTACAACAAACAACCACTGGTTGTCTTTGCTCAGCACAATGCCGCCCTGATTTCCGAGCGCGACGTCGGTTCCATGGCCGCCAGTCGAAACGGAACGGACAAAGGAAAGCATTCCATCGCTTGCCCGGTCGTAAATGAAAACGAGGTTTTCTTTCGCAGAATTGTTCATCGTGAATACGGCTCCTGGCGCATCTACATTCCGGTTTTCAGCGGCGACCAATGTGCTAAAAGTTGAGAGGAGCGTTGCCGCGACGATTTGTATTTTTCTATTCATAAGTATTTTCTTTTGTTCGTTCATGTGTCCGATTGCCAGTTGCGGAATTGTCGCCCGCAAGCAAACAACCGAGCACAGGGATAAGAGCAGCCGGATCCGAAAATATTCCTTTCGGGTTGCAGAAAAATCGCGGCGCCGATTGCGGTTTTAAATGAAGATGCGCCGGCGTTGCGTACGCGCCGGCGCAGGGGACGGGGGCGAAGGGAGTGTAACTACTACTACTACTACTACTACATTAGAATTCAGTTTAATTTAGAGAGCGCCTTTAATACCGCCGCAGCTTTGACGCGGTCTCCGTGACTTTTGCCGACGTGGGCATAGCGGACCATTGCGCCTTGATCGACGATAAATGTAGACGGATATGCCGTTTCATTTGGTGCGTTCCACCGCAGTCCGTACGCATCGGTCAACATATAATCGGGATCTGTAATAAAAATGAAATCGGCCGGCCAAGACTTGTCTTGCAGGAATTCCTTGGCATGCATCATTAGACTCTCACCGGGTCCGGGATAGACAAAGACGACCTGCGCCTTTTGTTCCTTAAACTGAGCCGCGGCAGAAATGAAATCATGGACCTGGCCTTCACAAGCGGGACATTGATACCCGGGCCACCCGCGCAAGACAACCAGGACAACGCGCCCTTTTGCGGTCAATCCAGCAAGTTCTACGGGTTTACCCTCCAATGTTTTTAACGTGAAATTTGGCGCGACGTCTCCCTTAATCGTTGCTGCTGCGCGAGCTGAAGCAGCAAGACAAATTAAGATAGCCAAAATACCGGCAGCAATACGGCCGACGCCGACTCTCAATCGATTAGTAGAATTCATATTGTTACTTTGTGTGAGAGGAGACGCGCGGTTTTATTCCATGATGGTTGATCATTGACCGATTTGTCGTTCCATCGAGACTTTTCGTGGGGGGACGCCCCGACCGCGCAACCGCGCCAATCCAAGTTATTGCCGAAAAAACTTTTGCGTAGCCGAACAACTTTGCCAACCAGTACTGTTATTCGGGTCGTTGGCGGCATTCGATCTTTTGTCTAATTCGTTCGCGGACGTCGGGCGAAAGTTTTCGTGTTGGATCATCATGCGCTGCTGGCAGTTTCGACACCGCAGTCCGCAGTATTTTTAAATGCACTGCATACCGACGGCACCACGCGCAAAGAATCAAATGGATCTTAAGCCCCATACGTTCTGTGGCGGTTAAGCTACCCTCCATGGTTCGGGCTTGGAGATACGCCACTTCCTTGCATGAAGGTGACAAATTCCGAGCGGCTCGCATTAACTTTCTCAGGCCGTTCATCGGTCGCTCACTTTATAAAATTGATATGCACTGAAGGTATGTCGTGCGTCGGCCTTATTCCTGACAAAGAATTTCGGAAGGTTTGGACGCCGTTTGAACTTTAACCGTCTTAATGGTATTCAATAGTCAACCATCGTTCGCTGATGAACCCGATTCCTTCGACACCTGTCCACCAAGACGCTAACCGGCCATTGATCGACGACAGCCCGGATTGCGTCAAAGTCCTCGACCTCGATGGCCGCCTTCTTTCCGTGAACGCTGCCGGCATGCGTGTCCTCGAAATATGCGACCCCGAGCAATTCATCGGTAATTCATGGCTCGATTTCTGGAACGGTAAAGACCGGGAAGCGGCACAACATGCAGTATCCACCGCACGGAACAGCAATATTGGGCGTTTTATCGGTTTCTTTCCAACTACTCAAACGCGCAGACCGATGTGGTTTGATGTTGTTGTCAGCCCAATCTTAGATGACTCGGGCAAACCCGAAAAACTTCTCGCCATCTCGCGCGATGTAACCGAATGGAAACGCCAACAGGATCTACTCCATGCGATCCTTGATGGCACGTCTGTCGTCGTCGGACGCGAATTCTTTCAAAATCTCGTCGAACACATAGCCAAAGGCCTGCGTGTCCGATGGGCGTTCGTGGCCGAATGTCTGCCTGATCGCCGCGCCCGATCACTCGCGTATTGGGCTGACGGTAAACTCGTGGGTAATTTTGAATATAACCTGGAAAACACTCCTTGCATGGAAGTCGCGCAAGGTCGCATTTGCCACATTCCCGACCACCTGGCGCGAGCGTTTCCTCACGACAAAAGCGCGGTCGAAAGAGGTATACAAAGCTACCTTGGCGTCCCATTGCGAGATTCCGAACGCCGTGTCATAGGACACCTCGTCATCTTTGATGACAAACCTATGGTGCGCGATCCGCTCACGATTTCAGTTCTCGAAACGTTCGCAAGCCGCGCCGGCGTCGAACTCGAACGCACTCGCGCCTTTGAACAAATCGCTGCGCTCAAAGCCCATTTGCAGGAGGAAAACATCTACCTACAAGAAGAGATCCGCAACGATCACAATTTCAACGAAATCGTTGGCCGCAGTTCCGCGCTCCTCGACGTGTTCAAAACAATCGATCAAGTCGCCCCGACCGATTCCACCATTCTTATCCAGGGCGAAACCGGCACCGGTAAAGAGCTTCTGGCCCGCGCAATTCACAGCCGCAGTTCACGTCACGAACGTGTCCTGGTAAAGGTCAACTGCGCTGCCATTTCGGCGGGTCTTGTCGAAAGCGAACTATTCGGTCATGTCAAAGGCGCGTTTACCGGCGCACTCTCCGATCGCGAAGGTCGTTTCAAGGTCGCTGATGGAGGGACCATTTTTCTCGACGAAATCGGTGAACTCTCCCTCGACACCCAGGTCAAACTATTACGCGTGCTGCAAGAGCGCGAGTTTGAACCCGTTGGCAGCAGCAAAACGATTCGTGTAAATGTCCGCATCATCGCCGCCACCAGCCGCGATCTTATCGAACAGATCAAACTCGGTAAGTTCCGCTCCGAGTTGTTTTACCGTTTGAACGTCGTGCCACTGAGAGTGCCAGCGCTGCGCGAGCGTGCAGAAGACGTCCCGCTGCTCGTCGCTTTTTTTCTCCAGAAATACGCAACCGCATTCGGCAAGCCCACAACCCGATTTGATGGCTCTACTATGCAACGCCTCAAGGCCTATCACTGGCCCGGCAATATTCGCGAACTACAGAACGTTATAGAACGCGCGGTCGTTCTTTCAAACGGAGGAGTCATCATATTGGGATCCGAACTATTCGGACCAATAACTGAATCGACACGGACAATCCACCCATCGCAGAAACTTGCTGAGCCCGCAACGACGCCACCAGTCAGTCGCGCATTGAAGAGCATCGAGAGGGAACATATCGAATCCGTTTTGCGTCAATGTGATTGGGTCATCGAAGGTGAAAAAGGTGCCGCGAATATTTTGAGTCTCAATCCAAGCACGTTGCGCAGCCGCATGCAAAAGCTTGGAATCAAACGGCCCTGACTTCTTCGGCGAAATCATCTGAAGCTATTGAGCTCCTCCTCCAGAAACGGCGACGGATTAGCCAGCGTCACCCCGCGCTTCTTGATCGAACTGAGCAACTCAAGTCCCCACACATCGGCAAATTCGAGTTGCACTAGGTCAAGATTGAGCGCTCGACCTTGTCTGAGCACGGATTCACAAGCGATTCGAAGCTCATGAACCCATGGCCCGACTAGTCTGCCCTCAACCCGCAGTGTGGCAATCTGTGTTGCCAAATCAAGAGTCGTGATCCGTAACATAAATTTGAAAAATGAATTATTTGGAATTTCGCCAACTGGCCAGCTGTTCGCGTAGCTGCTTCCGCGCCCGATGGAGCATCACCCACAGATTGCTTTCCGAAATCTTGAGCTGTTCACAAATTTCGGGCGTCGAGCGTTCGTCTATCTCGTAAAGCTTGAAAACCACCGCGATGCGCGGCGGAAGTTCTCCGAGTGCAATCTCCAGCGCCCGACGCAACTCGCTCAACTCCATCCGCCGCCCAGGATGCGCACAATCACCTGCTACTTCGTGCAGCCAAAGAGTCGCCTCATCCCATGCCTCGTGGTCCTTGCGCTCCGGATCGGGTCTCACATAAAGCGCGCGATTGCGAGTAACCCGCCGCAGGTGATCACAAATCTTGTTTCGCAAGATCGCAATGAGCCAGGTGCGGTCTGACGATTGGCCTCGGAACGAATCACGCGCTTTGAGTGCGGACAAAAACGTTTCCTGCACGAGATCCTCGGCTACGTGCTCATCGCGCACCTGGCCGATGGCAAAGTTAAACAAATAGTCACCATAATGCTCGAGCCAATCGCTGGCACTCGAAGCTACTACCGATGTATCCCCACGGTCGGAAGTGGGCTCGGGCTTCAAATCGGCCGGCGCTTCGAGTTTGTGTAAGCTCATTTGGAATCGGCGTTGCATGCCTCGTGCCACGACGTCCCTTCGATGTGACAAGGCCCGAAACACCGTGCCCATCAAGGTCTGTTGATGTTTTTAGGAAACACGTACCTACCCGCGAACCTTGATCGCCGCGAAACCCGGCGGGATACCCATGAATTTTCGTGGCCTGCAAGTCGGATCGCGGATCAACGGCTATGCGGCCCTTAGTTTCGTGCTTCTAATTTGAAATCTGCAGGAATTTTAATGGTAAGTTTACCGGAGGCGGGAATATTTACGCGCACGAGGATTGCGGTCTGTTTTTTATCGGCGGAATCGTACTCGGAAAGGACCGTGCCGTTTTGCACCGATGGGTATTTGCCGTGTGGAAGAACAAAGCGGATGCGGCCATCGTAGAATCGTTGTGGAAGATCGTTGATGATGGTGACGACGTTTGTCCGAATGTTTCGAGTGTCTGGTTGATCGGCTCGAACTTTCCGCGTGGCTCCATGATCGGTGAATAATGGCCAGACGTCGGTGTGATAATTGCGCAACGATTCGGTTTGGTCGCAGGTCCACCCGTTATCGGTGCGTTTGAAGTTAAAGAATCCGGTGCTGCCATAGCGAAAGGCCGGTCCGTCTTCATAAATGTAATAGGGAGAAGTTTGGACGGTGACTGCTTGATGTCCATGTCCGATGAGCAGAAGATCGGCGTTCGCGGGACGAAACGCGGCGTTGCCGGTGGGCGCGCCGTCCCAGGTGCTGTGAAAATGTTCGCCAATCAGTTTGTATTTTACGGACGCGTCTTCGCATGCGGATTCGTAATCTTTGGTGGCCCACTTGCGCAGGGAATCGCTGCTCCAATCATGCATCAACACGTAAAAATCTCCCATGCGAAACGACCAGGTGCGTTGGCCGAATTGCCGTTCGTAGATGCCCACAGAAATGGGATGCCAATCAATCTTTGAGCCCGCGAGGAGTTTGCCGGGAGGAGTGACGTCGTGATTGCCGGGCGTTTCGACGTATGGAACGTGGTAGCCAGTGTGACAATCCATGTACATCGCGGAGAGCCGGTTCTCGAGTTGGATGGTTTCTTCGCGAGTAAACTTCTTTTTGCCGCGAGGCTCATAACCCCAGTTCGACCAGTTGTTCCATCCATCCAACGCGCCGTTAAAGTCAATTTGATCGCCGGTGATCATAACGAAGCGCGGATTGATAAGATTGACCGGTTCCTGCATCCATTTCATTTCGTCCCAGGAACCGACCATTTTGTAGTATTGACCGGAAGGATCGGTGTGGATCTTGTTGACGATTTGTTCGTCCGTGATGTGCAGAATGTAGAAGTTCGTCGAAAACGCCGGTATCACACTGACCGATTGGACCTGACTAACTGAACCTTCACTTGAATTGAGGTTGAGAGTGAACAGTTCCGGCGAAGCATCGGCAGGAACACTGATGTTAATGCGCCAGCCCGGCTGGGTGGCGTTGTTGATTTTGCTGTATTGCGCGGAAACAACTTCGCATGGCCATGTTTTCAGATCGTTGGAGATGGTGGCGATCCAATTCGCGGCGGAGGGACTGGCTTTAACTTCGGCAACGAATTGGCGATTCACTGCGGAATCCAAAGCAACGATCACAGGAGTGGCGAAGCGGGGCCGCCAAACATCGGGAACGGCGAAGCTGGTGAACGTGAAAAGAAAGAGGACGAGCGTCCAACGATACTGTGGCAAGGTCATTGTGATTGAAGCCGGTAAAATTGTGTCGGGCCGGATTGCGCCGGAATCGCGACTTCCCATTGGTTGTTTGTGTAAACGGCAGCGTTTGTCGCCGCGGACCACACGATGGGAGGATTTAAATTCGTTGTCGTGTAAAGGGTGAAGCCGACACCTGAGGCGGGCCAGACAAGGTTAGCCCGCTCGGCATCGCTCATTACACCGAGCGTTGGACTTTGTTGTTGAACGGCGGTGTAAGATTGTAATCCGCCATTCGCGGAGACGCTGGCCCAATCGGCCCAAATTTCATTGGACGATTCCACACCGTCGCGAATGCGCAGTTCGTCCATGGTGCCTTTGAACCAGAGACTGGCATTGGTGAAGGACCCCGCGTCCAGGATGGCGTTATTGACGAAGTCGTTCACGATGGTGTGGGTACCCGCAGGGTTGCCATCGACATAAAACGTCATAGTTCCATTGGACCGATCAACAGCGGCGGCCACATGATGCCATTGGCCGAAAGTGACCAGCCCGGCGGCGGTGGAGACTTCCGACCCACTGGATCCGTCTCCAACATCGAGAAGAACTTTCTGGTCGCCGGTTCTAAACGAATCGACAAACAGTGCGAAACCAGCTGAGCCAAAACCACCCTTTTGGTTGGCGAAGATAGTTTGGATGTCCGTAACACCGGTCGCAATGTTGACCCACGCGGACAGAGTAAAAGCATTTCCAAGATTAATCGGGACGCCGGTGCTGAGATAGGTGTTCAAGCCATTGAACGTTTGGCCGTGGCCAACATATCCGGTTGCTAACGCTGGCGCTGTCCCGGCGATCGCCGGAAACTGCTCACTGCTGTCGATATAAGGAAAGCTCGATTCTTTCAGATGCCAAACCAGGTCGTAACCAGGCCATGTCGCGCCGTTCGTCGTGTAGATCGGCGAAGTCGTGTCAGCGGGATTTCCCCAATACGCCCAAATGAAATCGTTCGAGCTCGAGATAACGGGGACGTTCACCCAAACCGACGACGTTCCATTGGTATTCCATTCGTCGATTTCATGCGGAATCGGAACAAGGCCGCTCGCATCCGTGAAGCGGAGATCGCCGCCGGTTGAAGACGCGAACTGGCGATAGGAAAAGCCGGGCAAGTTCGTCGCGAGGTTAACCAGGATTGGATGATTGATAAGAGTTTCGCCACGGGTGTAGCCCGACAAAATGATTTTCATGCGCGAACCATATTCGACAGGATTTAGAGCAATGGTGCTGAATTGTGACACGTCAGCCCATTGATTCGTGGTCGAAGTGGACGCGTAGAAGCGAAAGTAGTAATTCGTGTTCGGGACGAGGTTGTTCAGTGTGATGCTAAATTGGGCGGGGTTGAAATTGGTGTTGATGCCAACGAAGCGACTGCCTTCCCAATTGCCGAACGTCGCGCCACCATCCTGTCTTCCGTAATAAACCCAGATGCCCGCCCGATCATCGCCATAAATTCCTTGCGCGATTGAGCCGGCGACGGCGACGTTCCCGTTCGTCTGCATGGCGGAGGAAATATTTTTGACGGTCAATGGAATCGGCGCTGCCAGAACCTGGTTAAGGAGAGGGGCCATGCCGGAGCTGAATTCCACATCGGTCGGCAAGCGGTTGTTCGTTTCTTTGAATTGCGCGACATACATATGGCCGGCGTTGTAAAAATAGTTGTGGAGATACCACGAGGGCGTTTTGGTGTTCGTGTAATCAATTAAGGAATAGTTGGTCGCGCCGTTAGGATTAAAATTGCTGTACATTTCCCAGATAAGGATGAACGGGAGGCATTGCCCGTTGTGATTCCAACCGAGAAGCCGCTGGATGTAGGCGCGGTTTCTTGGTTCCTGCGAGGGAATCGGCATGTAGCCCCAGCCATATTCGCCGATCCACATCCGTTCACCCGGGACCACCGAGTCTTTGTTCGTCGGCAGCATGCTCTGCATGTAATCGAGCGTGGTGTAGAGGTCGGTGGCG
>JAICXV010000630.1 GCA_025934545.1 Verrucomicrobiia bacterium | reverse complement strand
CCGCGCAGAATGTCGTTGGAATCTTTAGCGAATGCTTTCTCGGCAGTTTCCTGTTGAGCCGCGGCGAGCAGGTGTTCCAGCCCGAGCGGTTTCGTTTCGATATCTTCGGCCAAACGTCGCGCAATGTATTGCCGCACGATGCGATGTTCGCTGGTGAGCGCCAACTCGATGCTGGATTCTGGTTGCGCGCCGACGAGAGGCTCGATGCCATACCAGATCATCAAACCAAGATTGTGGTCGCCGACATCTTCAGGATGATGGACCAGCGCAAGCGCCAATTCGCGCCGCGATTCGAGTGGCAGTTTTTGCAACGCGGATGCGAGGTAGAGGCGAACGAGCGCCGAAGAATCCTTTCGGGCAAGTTCAACAAACCGGGCCGGAACTGAATTTAGAATTTGTTGATCTTTGGAACCGGAATTTTTTGCAGTGCTCGCCCCGTCGGCGATGCGGTCGGCGAGAAGGCGCACGGCCCAACTTCGAATGGATTCATCGGCGTGATGGGTTTGTTTCAGCAACCATTCGTTGCTGGTGGCACCGACGGCGTCGAGCGCCCACATTGCGCCCAATTTTTGAGGCGCAGTAGTTTCTTTCGCAAAAGCGCTTTGAAGTTGGCGTGTGATGGCTGGAGTTTTTCCCGTTTCAAAAACGCGGTCGGACAATTCTCTGCGCGCGTGACGAGCCGTCCATTCGTCGGAGGCAAAAAGCGCGGGCAATAATTCCTTATCCGAAAGGCGGGTCAAATCGCCGAACTTCGGCAAGGTCGGCTCGCCGTAAGTCACTTTGTAGATGCGACCGGTACTGCGAGACACGCCAGTGTTGTCATGACATTCGCCGGTGTCCGACCAGTCCGAAATAAAAACGCCGCCATCTGGTCCTTCAATCAGGTCGATGCCGCGAAACCATGGATCGCCGATGGTCAACAAGTCGTGGCCGTGCTGGCCGACGTAGCCGGAGCCGGTGCGTTTAAGCTCGTCCACATTGATGCGGCGCCCGTGAAAATTGATCGTGAAAAGTTTTCCGCGATATTCCTCCGGCCAATTGTCGCCTTGATAAATCATCAAGCCAGTGTGGGCGTGGCCGCCGCCGAGCGAATCGCTGCCTGCAGCAAAAGAACTGCCGTCCGCGGCCGCGCGCGATTTCTGCCAACTCTGGCCGGTGTCGAAGTGGTAATGGTCGGCGTGTTGGTCGATCAATCCGTAGACGTGCGGATTGGTGTCGTCGCCAAACATGAGTTTGAAGTGCGCCCCGGGAATTGCGTGCCAAAGATGGCCGATGACGGTGTTAATGAAAAAAGGTTCTCCGACAGGATTCCAATCGAGCCCCCAGGGATTCGTGGTGCCCTGGCAAACGGCTTCAACGACGTGACGGGTCGGATGATACCGCCAGATTCCGCCATTCATGTGGACGCGTTCGGCTTCCGGCGTGCCGGGCTTGCCGAGGCGGGGAATATTCGAAATCCCCAATCGGCCCCAGAGCCAGCCATCCGGTCCCCAGGTGAGACCGTTTGCGAACGTGTGATGATTTCCGCCAGTCACGTCAAAGCCGTCGAGTACCACTTCGGGTTCACCATCGGGAATATCGTCGTGATTACGATCTGGAATAAACAAGAGACGCGGCGGGCAAAGCAGATATACACCGCCATTTCCGACGGCGACGCTGGTGAGCACTTTGGCGCGATCATAAAAAACCGTCCGTTTATCAAAGTGGCCGTCGTGATTGGTATCTTCGAAAATCACGACACGATCAGAAAGGTTGGTGTCATATTTTATTTTCGCTTCGGCATAGGTGTAATTTTCGGCGACCCACAATCGCCCGCGCGCATCGAACGTCATTGCGATTGGTTGACGGACATCCGGCTCGCTGGCGAAAACCGTGACCTTGAAACCGGGCGGCATTTTGAAAGTTTTCGCGGCAAGGTCCGCGGACATCGGCGCGCCATTCGTTTCCGAGTCGTAAGGCTTGGGAAAGCTTTCGCCGCAAAACGATGACAACACGAATGTCATCAAAACCAGCACGCTCCAAATGCCGCGTCGTGAAATCATGCGACACAAACTAGCGAGGCGCGTTTGCGCTATCTAGCTTTTCCTCGCAAAGGTAGGACGGGTCTGCGAACCCGACGTTCGGGGTTCCGCGCGCGCCGTTCGGAGGTAAAACAATCTTTCGTCCATTTACTCCGTCCGTCCCGTCGTATCCTTCAACAATTTCTGCAACCGTTCCGGCACTTCGCCCAACCATTCCGGATTCTCCGCTGTCCCATCAAACAGCGACGATGTTTTGAATGGTTAATCGCGCATAAATAAAAATGGTAGGGACGACTTCCACGGCGTCCCAAACTTTTCATCTTTGCAATCCGACCACCCAAAAAACCAATTGCCAGAAAGAATGGGACGCCGTCGAAGTCGTCCCTTGTATCTTGTCTTCGTTCTGGATTCTTCGCTGAATGCAGATGCTCTGGCTGGCGTTGCAACGCCAGCCAGAGCGAGCTAGGCCTGATCGTTCGTCCCTGGTCCATCGTGTGATGTGAACGTAGGTAGCTGGAT
>JAICXV010000468.1 GCA_025934545.1 Verrucomicrobiia bacterium | reverse complement strand
CCCGTCATCGCATAGGCCTTCGAAAAACCATGCAAAAAAATCGTTTGCTCCTTCATTCCCGGCAGCGAAGCGATGCTGACGTGTTCGCCTTCGAACGTCAGTTCCGAATAAATTTCATCGGTCATGACGAACAAATTGTGGCGTTTGGCCAGGTCAGCAATCTTCAGCAACTCGGTGCGCGTCATCGTCCCGCCGGTTGGATTGGTTGGAAAATTCAAAACCAGCACCTTGCTTTTCTTCGTAATGACCTTCTCAATCGCCTCCGCCGTCACCGAAAAATTATTTTCCGCCGTGCAGGAAACCGCCACCGGCACACCATGCGTCATCGCGATGCTCGGCGAATAGCTCACGTAACACGGCTCGTGATAAATCACCTCATCGCCGGGATTGATCAACGCGCGAAACGCAATGTCCATCGCCTCGCTCACGCCCACCGCGACCAGAATTTCGTTTTTCGGGTCATAGCTGACGTGAAAATGTTTCTCGACGCTTGCACTGATCGCCTCTCGTAATTTCAACAGGCCAAGATTGGACGTGTAACCGGTCCGTCCTCGCTCCAACGCATAAATCGCCGCTTCGCGAATGTGCCAAGGCGTGACGAAATCCGGTTCGCCGACGCCGAGCGAAATTACGTCCTTCATCCCTTGCACGATGTCGAAAAAATCGCGGATGCCGGAGCGCGGGATGGCGCGGACGTTGTTAGCAATAAATTTGTCGGGTTCAAACGACATCCGGAAAACAAACCAGAAAAGCCGCAAATTCCAAGCTCAACCGGTTCCTATTTGATTGACCGCCAGTTCGCGCGCTGATACACACCCGAACGCATTCATGCGCATTGTCTCCGCGATTATCACCTCCCTTCTGTTTATCGCTTGCGTGCTTTCTGCTGGCGCCCAAACTACCGGCATCCATCCCGGGACCACGTTTCCGCTCAGCCGAATGTTCTATCACCGCGGTCCCGTCATGCTCGAACCAAACGTTTACGTCATCTGGTATGGCAATTGGAATCGCACCAATCATACCGACACGGCCGAAGGCCAGCAAATTGTGCGCGACTTTCTCAACGCCATCGGCGGCTCGCCCTATTTCGCCATCAATACGACTTATTCCGTCAGCAACATGACCATCAGCGGTAAAGTGTCCTTCGCCGGCGAAACGACCGATAACGGGTCGCACGGCCGCGCGCTTTCGCCTGGCATGCTTCGCTCGGTCGTCACCAACGCTGTAGGCTCCGGAGCTTTGCCAACCGACACCAATGGCGTCTACTTCGTGCTGACCTCTTCGGACGTCACCGAAACATCTGGTTTTTGCAGCCACTTTTGCGCGTATCATTATCGAATCCTATTTCGCGGTGCCGACCTCAAATACGCCTTCGTCGGTAATTTCGCGCGATGCCCCGTCATTTGCACTCCGCAGCCAACCCATAGCCCCAACGGCAATCCCGGAGTCGATGGAATGGTATCGGCAATCGCCCATGAGCTGAGCGAAGCCGTCACCGACCCCGATCACAACGCATGGTTTGATTTGCAAGGATTCGAAAATGCCGACAAATGCGCCTGGACCTATGGCCATCACCAATACAAAGCGCTCAACGGAACCTGGGCCAACATGGGATGGGATTATTTTGATGGCAGCGGGGCGTTTCTCTACCACCGCGATTTTCTCATTCAACGTAACCTCCTGCGTACCAACACGAGGAGCGGGTTTCGCGTGGACTTTTGCGCAACAAGTTACGATCCGGCCAGCGGCGCGGCCCAGCAGTAACTTGTAATCTCTATTTAGTTGACGGGCGTTCGTCGTTCTGTTACTTCACATCCTCCAAAATCAGCCAACTAGGCGCGCATGATGCCGTTTAGTACAACTATATATATATGAAAATCGGATCCACCGTTTGGTTTACAACTGTGTTTACCGTCGCTGCGTCGCTCGTTGCGAGCGCCCAGTCTTCTGACAAAGGCGCGCCTGATATCGTGCCGCATCGCATTAATCCGTCCTCTGGTTCCGGTGTTTTGCCCGGCTCGACCAGCCCAGCGAAACAGACAATTCTGTATCGTGGCGGAGCCGTCCTTGCCCAACCGAACGTCTACGTCATTTGGTACGGCAATTGGAATCAGGCCAACGGCACTGACAACGCCGCCGGTCAACAAATCGTTCGCGATTTCCTGAATGCCATTGGTGGCTCTCCGTATTTTGCCATCAACACAACGTATTCGACGACTGCCACGACCATCACCGGCAACGTCACGTTCTCCGGTGAAACATCCGATGCCGGCTCGCAAGGCACGAAACTAAGCGACGCCGCCATTCAGGCCATCGTCAATCGCGCCATTACGAATAATTCTCTGCCGAAGGATACCAGCGGCGTTTATTTCGTTTTGACTTCATCCGACGTCAGCGAAACCTCCGGCTTCTGCAAAAGCTATTGTGGCTGGCACACTCACGCCACCGTCAGCGCTTCGGACATCAAATTCGCTTTTGTCGGTAATTCCGCAAAATGCCTCAGCGCCTGCGCCGCGCAAACGACCAGCCCGAACGGCAATGCGGGTGTCGATGGCATGTGCTCGGTCATCGGTCACGAACTGGAAGAGTCCACCACCGACCCCGACTTGAATGCATGGTATGATCGTCAAGGCCAGGAGAACGCCGATAAGTGCGCCTGGACTTTCGGCCAAAACCAATACAAAGCCGCCAATGGCGCATGGGCTAATATGGGTTGGAACTATCTCGACCCTGTCAGTGGCGCGGTCCTCTACCATCGTGATTACCTAATTCAGCGCAATCTCCTGCGCACCGCCAATAGCACCGGAACAGAACAAGATTATTGCGCCGTTAGTTACGACCCGGCAACGCACTCTTTCACGCAATAATTTAGGGAACTAACCGAAAAACCAAATCACCAAAGCGCAGCGGCAACGCTGCGCTTTGTGTTTTATATCTCGAGGATTTTTTCGAACTTGGTGAGATTGCGTGAGTGGCCGTTGCGGACGTGCGCGACATCTTCCAATCTCACGCCGCCGCCCAATTCCGGATAATACAAACCCGGCTCAACCGTGACCACGTGCCCGCTTTTGAGGGTGTCCTGCGATGTCGCGCTGACGCGCGGAGCCTCGTGAATCTCCAAACCCAACCCGTGGCCCGTTCCATGGAAGAACCCTTCCATGCGCCCGTTTTTGTGGCCGGTCTTGTAACCCTGGCTGACGAAAAAGTCCTGCACCGCTTTATGCACCGCCGCGCCCTTCGCGCCGGTGCGCATCAAATCGAACCCAATCTTCTGTCCCTTCTCCACGGTATTGTAAAGCCGCCGGATCGGTTCACTGGCTTTGCCTTTGACCACTGTCCGAGTGATGTCGCCGAAGTAACCGGTTTTTTGCGAACGCGGAAATACATCCAGGATAATCGGCTCGTGCGCGCGCAACACACCGTGCCCGCGCTCGTGCGGGTCGCAACCCTGTTTGCCGCCCGCGACGATCGTATGGTTGGCTAGCCCGCCGGCTTG
>JAICXV010000032.1 GCA_025934545.1 Verrucomicrobiia bacterium | reverse complement strand
TGACCTCGTGGCCGATCACCGAGCGCGTTCGGCTCGATACGCGATCAGGCGCGGTCCAGTGATTCATCACGTCGGGTTGGCGCGCGGCCTGTTGATCGGAAACGGTCGTCACCGAAACCGCCTGCACTTGCTTTGCGAAACGTTCGAATTGTAACGAACAGTTGACGGGATCGGACTTGGTATTGACCACGAACAAGACGACGACATGGCGGCGTTCGCTGGCACACGCGAAAACGTCCAGGTCGTTGTTTGATGTCTCGGCTTCGAGGGGCATCGGCAAAACGTGTTCGGCGTAGAGTTGCATTGCGTAATAGCTCGGGCGTTTCAACACGCCGGCTGGGCCGGCTTCAATCACGCCACCACAAAAGCTGTTGGCGATATTCGACCGACAGGCAATTTCAACTTTGTCGCAATGGCGCATCATGACGTGCAAATAACGCGCGTTGAGCAATGCTGCCTGCAATGTCATTTGCTTCGCGCGACCGACGCCCCAATCGCCGGCGCTGATATTCCATTCGGTCACGGCGATTCCCAAGTCGTCGCATCCCGGTGTGTTCGTGAATAATTCAGAGAGGCTGTTGAACTCGCGATCACAGGAGGCGTAGTCGGTGGTGTAATGGTGAGGTGAAACGAAAGCCAATTCCCGGCCAGCGCGTTCGAGCAGCCTTTTGCTGGGGAACGAAGAAAGGATTTGCACGCTCGGACTGGCTTTATGGATCGCGGCGATGAAGTCCGGGATTTGCGAAAGGTATTGTGCGTCGTCGCCGCTGATTTCGTTTCCGATTTGCCAATATTTAATATGATAAGGAGCGAGGTGTCCGTTCTGCGCGCGCTTGGCTCCCCAGGTCGTGCGGGTGCTGCCGTTGCAGTATTCAACTAAATCAGCCGCGCTCTGAGGGCCATCGGCAAAACTGACGCAGATCAACGGCTCGGCGCCGACCAATTCGCAAAACTGGCAGAACTCGTCAATGCCAACGTCGTTCGAGTCGATGCGCCCCCAAACATGATTGAGAAAAGGCGTTCGCAAATCGCGATTGCCAATGCCGTCTTTCCAACGATAGCCGCCGGGATCCACGACTGAACCGCCCCAGCGAATGATTCCCGGTTTTAGTTCTTTGATAGCCTGGACGACGTCTGAGCGCCAACCGGATTGGTTGTCGGCGGGCATAAGCGAAACTTTGTCGACCCACACACGGCCTTCGCCTTCAGCGCGGATTTCAAAAATGGCAGCGTCGGAGTCTCCGACCGATTGCAGGGTGCAAAGGCGAGCTTCCCAGTCTCGAGAAAGTTGTGACACTTTGACGGAGCCGAGGACGAAGGATGTGCCATCAGGCTGAATCGTACGCAGGGAGACAGTGACTTTTACTTTGGGATTTTCCGCACGGAGATAGCCGCCGAAATCGTAAGACATTCCGCGTTTAACGGTCAGTCCTGATTGGGTGAGAGTCGCGGGTCGGGAGCGTTGCGGCAGAAGTTCGGCGCAGCGCGAGCCGTTAAAAGCATTGGCCGTGTCAAAACGCCAGGTCTTATTCGTGTCCCAATGTCGATCGCAAATCGTCGCGGAGCCGTCGTAATACGCCCAGTCCGCGCCCGGCGTAATGACGTCAAAGGCGCGGTCGTTGAGCATTTCTGCCCACATGCCGGGGACGACGTCTTCGAGCAATTCCATGAAATTGCCGAACAACCTGGGATCGATCCGGCCCTTGGACAGCGGTTGCGCAGACACGGTGATGGTCGCGCCGTTTTCTGACGCGAAAGATTCAACAACGCCGGAACTGATTATAACGAAAAAGAGAATCGTAGGGAGGAGCCGGGAACGGAAGAATCTTAGTTGCACGTGTTTCTTAGTCTACGCCAAGTTGCCTGAATTATGTCAATAAAGCAGTAGCCAAGCGCAAATCGCTTGCGTTGAGGCTGAGCTTGTGAAAAATTTCACGAGCGCGGCGTTCCGTTAACCAGTGTGAACCCGCCAAACCATTTTTATGCCACACGTGAAATTGCATATTCCGGGACCAGTTGAGGTCAGCCAAAAAACGTTCAAAGCGTTTTGCTCGCCGATGATCGGTCATCGCGGCCAAGGCTTCAAAGACCTCTACGCCAAGATCCAACCGCAGTTGCAACAGTTGCTCTTTACCAAGCAGCTCGTTTATTTGAGCACGTCTTCGGCCTGGGGTGTGATGGAAGGCGCGGTGCGCAACGTCGTTCACAAGAAGGTGCTCAACTGCATGTGCGGCGCTTTTTCGGACAAATGGTTTGATGTGTCGAAGAAGTGCGGCAAGGAAGCGGAAGCGTTGCAGGTGCCGTGGGGATCGCCGATTCGCGCGGAACAAATCGATGCCAGACTGGCCACCGGCCAGTTCGATGCGCTGACGTTGATTCACAATGAAACGTCGACTGGCGTGATGAGTCCGCTGGAAGAGATCGCGGCGCTGAAGAAGAAATATCCGGACGTGATGTTCATTGTCGATGCGGTTAGTTCGATGAGCGCGATCAAGATCGAGTTCGACCGGCTGGATATCGACGTTTTGTTGGCAGGCACGCAAAAGGCGTTCGCCATGCCACCCGGGCTGGCGGTGTTCGTTTGTTCCCCTGCTGCGCTGGCCAAGGCCGCGCAAACGAAAGATCGCGGTTACTATTTCGATTTCGTCGAGTTCCAAAAGAACGCCGAACAAAGCATGACGCCGAGCACGCCGAGCATCGGTCACGTGTATGCGCTGGCGTCGAAGCTAGAAGATTTCTTTGCGGAAGGTTTAGACGCGCGGTTCGCCCGTCACAAGAAGCTTTCGCAGATGACTCGCGATTGGGCAGCCGGACATGGCTTCAACTTCTTCCCCGAAAAAGGATACGAATCGGTCACGCTGACTTGCATCAATAACGGCGCTAAGCCCGGCGGCACAGTCATGGATGTTGCGAAGTTGCAGAAGTCGGTTAAAGACCAGGGATTCCTGATCGACGGCGGTTATGGGAAAATCAAAGGCACGACGTTCCGTCTCTCGAACATGGGCGACGAAACGGAGGCGACGATGCGGGAGCTATATACGGCGCTGGACAAAGGCCTGAAATCGCAATAATTCTTGTCAATTGAACGCCAGCGTAGTCTGGCGGTCTAACCCAACTATGAACAAGGTAATTGCGGTTCTCGCATCGGTGAGCACTTTGGTTTTGTCCGGCTGCATGAATGTAGTCGTCCAATGCCCGTGCCAACAACACCCACAACATCCACTCGCGCCGATTGTCAGAAATGGACCTGGCCCCATGCCTGGCCCAATGACGATGCGACATCCAGGAACGATGCCCGGCAATACACGGATGGTCGCAACGGAGCCGGCTGCGCCGGGGTCGATCGAACATAAATTGCGCGAGCACGGTAAATCTTGGGTCAGAACAACCGGCGAGATTGAGCCGGGTTCATACGTGGAAGATATTTTGAAAGGACGATTGGACCAACCCGCCGGTCGCGGCGACATCGGTCAAGTTGTCTCGGTCAGCATTGGAGAACACAATAGACCTTGTGCCACAGTTGATTTTGGACGCGGCTACAAAGCGGGAATCGACCAAGGCGAACTCGCGCTGTTGAAAATTATCGACGGCAAAAAGAAGTCTCGTCACGAGTAATCACGGCGAGACGGCGAGTCGCTCTTCGTTGCGTTCACCATTCATGAGCACGCCCTGCTCTTTATAGGTCTTGAGCATGAAATGGGTGGCGGTCGAGATGACGCCTTGAACGGTCGCGAGTTTTTCGGAAACGAACGTTGCGACTTCGCGCAGGTTCGTGCCTTCGACGATGACGAGGAGGTCGTAGCCGCCGGACATCAAATAGCAGGAATGCACTTCGGTGTATTTAGCAATGCGTTCGGCGAGACGATCAAATCCCCCGCCCCGCTCCGGCGTGATCTTTACTTCGATAACGGCGCGCACGATTTCGTCGCCGGTCTTTTCCTCATTGAGAACCGCGCGATAGCCGAGGATGACTTTGTCATCTTCGTAAGCTTTGATTTTTTTCGAAACGGCCGCCTCGGAGAGGTTCAGCATCTTGGAGAGTTGCGCGGGTTTGAGCGCGGCGTTTTCGTGCAGGAGCTTGAGCAAAGGATCCATGGCGCAAATTAAGAGTTAAGAAGGAAGAATTAAGAAGTAAAAAATCCAAGGGTTCGGTAGATTGTCGCGGTGAGTGACTATGAACTGGTCAAGCTGGGCAATGGGACCTTTAGCGTGCACTCGGTCGCCGAGGATGAAACGTTTCATCCGGTCATCGGGCCGGCGGCGGAAGCGCAGGCATTGTATGTGCGGCAATTGCATTTGCCGGACCGCATCGCCGCGCACGGACGTGAGTTTGTGATTTGGGATGTTGGCCTTGGAGCAGCGGCCAATGTTCTGACGGTTTTTGCGGCGACGCGCGAATTGAACTGTTCGTTGCGGGTTATCAGTTTCGACCGCACGACGCAACCATTGGAATTCGCGGTGCAACATGCGGCTGAACTGGGATATGTCGCCGGATTTGAGCCGTTGATTCGCGAATTGCTGAAGAATGGCAGCGCGAAATCATCGAACGAAAAACAGAAGATCGATTGGCAATTGGTCGTCGGCGATTTTCCAGAATGGATCGCGAAAGAGACGAAGGCAAAAACTGTTCCGTCGCCCGATGCGATTCTCTTCGATCCATTTTCGCTGGCAAAAAATCCCGCAATGTGGTCGCCACAGTTGTTCTCGCGTTTATTTCCTTTGCTCGATCCGCAACAGCCTTGTGCGATGCCGACGTATTCGCGAAGCACGATGTTGCGCGTGACGTTGTTGCTGGCGGGTTTTTACGTGGGGGCTGGGCAGGCCACTGGCGAAAAAGAAGAAACGACGATTGCCGCGAACACGTTGTCATTGTTAACCGAACCGCTTGGGTTTGATTGGTTGCGACGCGCGAGGATCTCGCGAAGCGCGGAACCGATGTGGGACGGGGTTTATCGGCAAGCGCCGCTTTCTCACGGAACTTGGGAAAAATTGGTGAAGCATCCGCAATTCGCGTCGCTCAACCATCATCCGTAACGAAACGGTGGCGACAACGCAAAGGTGTTCGGCAAATGGCGAACTTCGTTGACGACGCCGTCCTGAAGCAAAACTTCCACAATATCGAAACGAAATTTGACCTGTGGATTGCGGAGCAGGCGCAAGTAGTCGAGACCGCAAAGTGACAGGCGGCGGCGTTTATCGAAATCCACGGAGGCAGCGGGACGAACCCAATCCTCCGACGAGCGGGTTTTGACCTCAACGAATACGAGGCAATCGTCGTCCCGGAATACTAGATCGATTTCGCCGCGTTTTGATTTGAAATTCGCCGTGAGAAATTTCAACCCGTGTTTGCGCAGATATTTTTTGGCCGCAGCTTCGCCGATGTTGCCGCGGCGCAAATTTAGCGGGAGCTGCTTCTGACTGAACAAACGGGTCAAGAAGGTCATACGAAACGCCCTACTTAATGAATCACGTTCGAGTTTTTTTCGTTTTCGACGGAGCGGAGTTTGTCGGCAGGACATCGCACAGTCCAGACCAAAGCGCCTCGGTCATGAGGTTGACTTCCGATTTGGTGACGCAGAATGGCGGCATCAAAACGAGGACATCACCAATCGGCCTGGTGAGGAGGCCGTATTTCACGGCGGCACGACACACGTGGAAGCCGGTGCGTTTGGCGGAATCGAATGGCCTGCGGAGGCGCGCACCTTCAACTAATTCGATGGCGCAAATCATGCCTTCCTGTCGAACGTCGCCGACGTTCGGATGTTCCCAAAACTTTTCCGTCGCGCGCGCCAGCCATTTGCTCGCGGAGGCCACTTTCGTCATTACGCCATCGTCTTTGAACAGATCGAGGTTGGCCAGTGCGACGGCGCAGCCCAACGCATTGCCACAATAACTGTGGCCGTGAAAAAAAGTTTTCCCGCGGGCATCCTTCCCGGTGAAGGCACGAAAGATTTCGTCGGAAACAATCGTCGCCCCCAGGGGCAGATAGCCACCGGTCAGACCTTTGGCCAGGGCGATGAAATCTGGTTTCACATTTTCTTTATCGCAGGCAAAAAGCGCGCCGGTGCGGCCGAAGCCGGTCATGACTTCATCGAGGATTAACCAAATTCCGTGTTCCTTGCAGCGTTTGGCGACGTGTTCGAGAAATCCAGGTGGATGCATCCACATGCCGGCCGCGCCCTGGACTCGTGGTTCCATCACGATCGCGCAAATTGTTTCCGGCGAGTTGCTGATGAATTTATCGAAATCCTCCAGGCACTCTGATTTGCATTGGCGGCTCAGCCGTTGGTCGGTTCCGCGCGTGGGGCCGGCCTGATTGTGTTGGCAACGGTAGCACTGCGGACCGGCAAACGACTCGGTTTGGAAAATAATTTTTTCAAACGGCTTATGAAATTGTGGAGTGTGACTGAGACTCATCGCGCCGACGGTGTCGCCGTGATAGCCGCCACGAATGGAGACGAAGCGCGTGCGTTTGGGTTCGCCGCGTTGCAACCTCGCCTGGATGGCAATTTTCACCGCCGCTTCGATGGCGGTTGAGCCGTCATCCGAAAAGAATACCCGATAATTCATTTCAGGGGCTCGCAGCAGGTCAACCAGTCGCTGGGCCAAAACCGGAGCGACGTCGTTACTAAGACCGAGAAAAGAAGAGTGAGCGATGCGAGTTAATTGTTTGCGGAGCGCGGCATCGAGTTTTGGGTGGCGATGGCCGTGGATGTTTGTCCAGATGGATGAGTTGCCGTCTAAATATTTTTTGCCGTTGGTATCGAATAACCACGCTCCTTTTCCGCGGGCGATGGTGACGACATCGAATCGGTCGTCGAGCCATTCGTCCATGTTCGTGAATGGATGCCAGACATACTTTCGGTCGAGTTCGAGGCTGCTTTGAATCTTGTTCGTCATCACTGAAGCTGGGCAGCCGGTGGCACGGGCGGTTGGTCGAACATCTCGGATTGAACGGGACGAAACGGAGCGAAACTTTGCCGATGAATCGGGCACGGGCCACGTTCTTTGATCGCCGCGTAATGGTCGGGGGTGGCGTAGCCTTTGTGATCAGCGAAACCGTAGCCGGGATATTGCGCGTCCATTTGGACCATCAAACGGTCACGACTGACCTTTGCCAAAATACTGGCGGCGGCAATGGAATAACTGAGGGCATCACCTGAAACGATTGGGGTGTGCGGAAATTGCATTGAGTTGACGCGCAGCCCGTCGACGAGAACGTGTTGCGGAGCGGGATTCAATTGGGCCAGGGCGAGGTTCATCGCGCGATGGCTCGCCTGGAGAATGTTGATTTGATCGATCAGCGCCACGTCAACCTGAGCGATGCCATAACGGATTTCGACGCGCGACGTCAGTTCGGCAAAAAATGTTTCGCGGACTTCGTGGGTCAGTTGTTTCGAGTCATTAATTTTGCGCAACGGTTTAGGAAGATGGTCGGCGATCCACTCGTGCGGGAAAATAACGGCGGCGGCAAAGACGGGGCCAGCGAGTGGCCCGCGGCCCGCTTCGTCCACGCCCGCGATGACGGTCGTTCCCTGCTGAAGCAGGTCGAACTCGTAGCGAAATCGCTTAGGTCTTCGAAGGAGTTGCGCCATTCACTGTACTTTCTCGCGCTTTTGACAGCGCAGGCAATCTTTTTGTTACTTTGCGGGAGCAGCTTGGATTTGGAATTCAGTATTGCGTCCAACTTGCACACGACCGTTGAGGAAAAGGTTTTGTTGCGCGTTCTGCTGGAGAGCTTGCTGCGGCTCCCCTGCTTGTGACGGGACGACTGAGTTTTGAGAACCGCCGAGAGAAGGAGCGTTGGTCGCCGACATATTATTTTGGCTCAGAGACCCGGTAAAGACGACTTTTGCGCGAAGGCGATTGTTGTATCCGCTGACGCGAAAATCAACATCGTTGGTTGACTTCCTGTCGTCATTGAGCGCCGCCGATTTGGTCGCTCTGGTCGCGCCAGTAGACAAAGCGAACGTCGTTTGCCTCGCGGCGGATTGGGGCGCGTTCGCCGTCACCTTTCCGGAATAAACCGCGCCATCGGAATCGACAACCACGACGTTGCTGCCGGAGAGTTCGAGTCCGAAATTGGTGAGCACTTTCGGCAAGGGCGGTGAATTGAAATTGTCACGATATTGGGCGCGGTTGTTGATCTGCGAAAACTGAATTCGCTGCTGCTGAGCTAAGTCGGCATTCCGGGGGTTGGCGGTGGTTGACGGTTCTTCCTTTATCGCCAGCGACGATGCCGCGCCGGCTACGAGCTGGCCACCAGTGGATGTAGGTGCGGTTGAGGCAAGCGGCGAGGACAAAGCCAGGGAATTAGTTGCCCCTGTCTCAGGTGCAGCGGGCGCTTCAGCTTTCTTCGCTAATATGCCGCCGCTGTCGAGCCTGCGTTCGGAAACCGAGCCAGACGGGGTGGCCTCAGATAGGTGGGGAGTTTTATCATAAGACACCTCGGGCGAAGCGCCCTTATCGTCTTTTGACTTTGCCACTTCCTTTGCTCTATGAGCGGCGGGCTCGCGATCCGATTGCGATTCGAGCGACCGGGTTTTCGCGGTATTTTCGAAGTCCTGCAGGCGATTTTCTGGAGGCAGTTTCCAAACTAAAATTGCAATGGTGAGTGCCGCCGCGCAGGAAACGCCGATGATTAGTTGCGGCCACCAGGCAAAACGCGGACGCGCCGGCGCGGCGACGGGAACCTTGCCCAGTTTGCGCGCGACTTCGGCCTGCAACATATTGCGCGTCGCCAAATCCAGCTCCAATTGCGACGCGTCGTCACGCCGCTTTTGGGCGTAGCCCTTGAGCAAGTTGTCCATGTTCTGGTTTGGCTGCTCTGACGGCATATTAGTTAGACGGAAAAAGGCTTGGTTTGCTTCCCGCAGGTGACGGCGCGCAGGACTTGTTCGAGGCGGTCGAGACATTTGCTCAATCGCGAGCTGACCGTTTTCGGATTTAAGTTCAGCGCAGTGGCAATTTCTTCATAGCTCAAATCACCGAAATAACGCAACTCGATGATTTCCTGGCAGGGGCCGCCCAAACTCTCCAAAGCTTGGCCGACCTGGACGCCGCGTTCGGCTGTCATCAGCCAATCGTCCGGTGACGGCGCCGTGGCCGGCGGATCGAGGGTCAAACCCGTTTCCGGGTTTTCGACCTGCAACGAAAACGTCGAGACGCCACCGCCGCGTTTCGCGGCCTGTCGACGTTGCCGATAATCGCGGGTTTTGTTGGCGGCTATACGAAAAATCCACGTCTGCAAATGGCTGTGACCTTCGAAGGATTTGATGTTGTTGATCACAGCGAGAAATGTTTCCTGGCAAATTTCTTCAACGTCTTCGCGATTGAAATCCGGCGCGAGCTGGAACACGAACCGGCCGGTAGCGGCATAATGCGCATCGAACAATTCATTCCATGCATCGGCATCACCGCGGCGGCAGCGGGCAATCAGAAGCGCTTCCGTGTCCAGACTCATCCGCACGAACGGTAGCGGAATGTCTTCCAGTTGGCGAGCGAACATGAGCTTGACCGATGACCCGGGCGGGATTGAATTAGCTGAGTGCCCATACCGGTATTAACAGTGGCGCAGATGCGCGAGTGGGAAAAGGCCACTTGGGCTAGTGGCGTGTCGGAAAAGGACGTGATAGAGAAGGTCGGCCATGCGACGGCAAGGCGGTTGCTGGAACTGACAGGGCCCGGCGACGTAATTCTGATTTTAGCCGGCAAAGGCCACAACGGCGACGATGCGCGGGCAGCGGCCGCGCACTTGAAAGATCGTCGAGTTCGAACAATGAATGTCATTGATCCGAGCGCGGCCATGCTCGAACTCGATTACGAGATTTCGAAACGACCGAAATGGATGGTTGAT
>JAICXV010000740.1 GCA_025934545.1 Verrucomicrobiia bacterium | reverse complement strand
AGCTTGGTGACGAGGAATACCTGTCCGCTGGCGTCGTTGCGCCAGACCTGCCCGAGCTGGATGGATTTCACGCTCATGATGGCAAAGCGTAGACGCATCCCAGGAGTTCGTCAATCGCCGTAAAGCGCTATACGCTCGCCCTGACAGTAGAGCGTAAAGCGTACGGCGTTCAGCGCAGTTATCTCTCCGGCAGCTTTCCGGCGAGCAACTCGCCCAGCTTCGCTACCGGCACGCCAACCTTTTCGAGCAGGGCAGGGACCAGGCTGTCGGTCTGCGTCAACAGCGCCGACATCAAATGGTCCGCGTCGACTTCCTGGTTTGCATGACTTTGCGCCGCCTGTTGCGCGCCTTGCAGGGCCTCCTGGGCTTTGATTGTTAGCTTGTCAAGTTGCATGCCTCAATATTTCAATGAATATGTCCTAACGCAACCCCGTCTGATAACTGAGCTCAAAAACCATTGGCGCACCGCCACTTCGTAGTGCAAATTCCAACCTTGCGCGCGAAGCCCAAAGCGCGTCGAATAAATAAAATCAGCCATGAAAAAAAACCGAGGCTTCACCCTGATCGAACTCCTCGTCGTCGTCGCCATCATTGCGATTCTCGCCTCCATGCTTTTGCCTGCGCTTGCTCGCGCCAAACAAAAAGCACGCGACGCCCAATGCATGTCCAACCTCCGCCAATGCGGCATCGCCATGCACGCCTATCTGTCCGATTATCGCGACCGCCTGTTTTGGGGTAACCCGCAGGATCCCGCCGGCAGTTACAACTACGACGGTATGGAATGGTTTGTGTGGGCCGGCAGCACCAACGGCCTTGTTTCGCCGGCGATCCAGCAAAATATTTTCCATCGCCTCGATCGTCCGCTGAACCATTACGGCACCACCCAAAAACTGGTCACGTGCCCGTCCGATCAGGGCCGTACCGCGGATGATCCCATCGGCGGCGCTGGTCACACGCTCTTCGAGCTGCTTGGCAATTCCTACATCTTCAACTTTGGTGGCACGAACGGCGGCACCAACGTTTGGTCCGGAGGTTTGGACAACAAAATCGCCGCCAACATTACGAACGTTTCGACCGAAGTCATGTTTGCCGAAGGCATCATGTCTTATCCGAACGACAGCAAGACCTGGCACAAAAAGACCGAACCCGCCGGTAACCTTTTATGCGTCGATGGCCACGCCGTCTTCCGCACCGCCGCCCAGGCCCACACCGAATTCAACTGGAACTGATTTCGATTGTGGCAGCAGGCGTCACGCCTGCTGTAGCGGGCCGGCGTCTCGCCGCCCAGCCAAATGGTTTTGGGCTTCAAAACCGCGCGAAGCCTATGGAGTGCGCGCGGCTTGCCGCCGCTTTTTCATTTCATTGGTAAACGCTGCCGTGACATCGCACTACGTATCCCCATTCTCTGCGAATCTCTGTGCTCTTTGTGTCTCTGTGTTAAAATCCGACGTCGAGCAAGTGCTCGCTGCTGGTTTTATTTCGTAGGCAAAGATTGCGGTAACATCCCTGTTCCCGGTTGCCAACGACGCGATTCCACGTTTGCGGTATTGGTCAAAATTTCCAACCCTCTGACTTCTCCAGCGACGACCCGATCGAAACCGACTTTGTAATTCACGTTTGTCCGAAATTGAAACCCACCAACAAATTCACTAAACGGCGTCGCTTTGTCACGTGCGTTAACTAATCGAAACGACTTCACTGCCATCTGACCTTTCACCATTTTCGTAACACGAAACTCCGCAGTCCACCGCACCCTCGGCGGCATAACGCCCCAACTGAAGTTGTCCTGCAATTCCTTGTAGAACCGGGGATACGCCGCTGTGCAGGTCACATCGGCCACGAATCGGTGGCGAGGCACCATGTCTGTCGGATCGTTCGTGAGTGAGT
>JAICXV010000052.1 GCA_025934545.1 Verrucomicrobiia bacterium | reverse complement strand
CGAGTGCTCCGGTTACAACCATGCGGAGTGATTGAGGTCCAGCACTTGGTAAAAAAGTTTGGGACGTTGACTGCCGTTCATGACGTGAGCCTGTCGGTCGGGCGAGGGCAGTTTTTTGCCGTGCTCGGACCGAACGCGGCCGGCAAGACGACATTGATTAAATTGCTGGCCGGTTTGCTCAAGCCGACTTCTGGATTTGCGAAGATCGCCGGGTACGACGTGCAGACCGACCCGCTCGAGGCGCGACGACGTTTGGCGTATGTCCCGGATTTTCCATTTCTTTACGACAAACTGACGCCGTGGGAATTTCTTCGGTTCACCGGACAGATTTTTCATATGAGCGAGGCGCGGATACAATCGGTCAGCCATGAATTGATTCCGCGATTTAATTTGGAGCCGTTTTTGGAGAAGCCGATCGAAGGGTTGTCTCATGGAACGCGGCAACGCGTGGCGATTGTGTCAGCGTTGTTGCACGATCCGGAAGTGTTCGTGATTGATGAACCGATGGTCGGGCTCGATCCACAACACGCGCGCGTGGTGAAAGATATTTTGAAGGAACGGACGTTGAAAGGGATGACGGTTTTTTTGTCGACGCATCAATTATATGTTGCCGAAGAAATGGCCGACCAAATCGGGATCATGCACCACGGCAGTTTGGTCGCGGTGGGAACGGCGGACGAATTGCGCAAACGTTCCGGGGAAAAAGGATTGGAACAGGTGTTCATCGCTTTGACGGCGAAGCCAGTTGAGGCGGTTACGGAATGACCTATAGACGGCTATTCCGGTAGCTTATCGTTTCGGATCGCACTGCGAAGATCGCTCGTCAGACTTAATCCGGCAGGGGGTCCTTGCAGATAGAGAACGCCGGGGATTTTTTGCAGATCAGGGACCGTTGCTTCGATGTTGATCCAATCAAGCACACCGGAAAACTCGTCGAGCGGCACACGATTGGGCCGCGACATCAATACCCATAGCGCTGCTGCGCAACTGTGCGTGTCTTGTTCTTGAGTAGTGCGAGCACGTCGAAATGAATCGATCGACCAATTGAGCAAACGCGGCCCAGTGAACAGAATCCAGCATATGGTGCCGACAATAGCTTTGTATCGCCCGATTGCTCGATCAGTGATGCCGTCGATTCCGTGATCCCAACCAAGTTGCTTCTGTGGGCGCGGCGTTAAATAATTTCCCACAAACATCACCGGAATGAAGCACAACGCAATCCAAACACACTTTTTCACCTCAGTGTGACCGGTGTATTTGGTAGCTAACAGAGCGGCTAAAACGAATACCAACGCAACGCCGGCAGAAAGGCCAATCGGAAACAAAACGAGGGCGAGAATTCCGCAGAGGCGACTGCGCGACGCGACACTGGTGTTATATCGGTCGAGCCATCCTTTAATATAATCGAAGTCCATTTTCTCTCGTTCTATTTGCACCGCACGGAGCTTGGTGGGACCACTAAAATAATCGGGACTGGTTGCCGCTCATTTTCAAACCGAGCTTGCGATAACTGAGTTCGGTGGCGACGCGGCCTTGAGGGGTTCGATTGAGGTAACCCTCCATGATGAGAAAAGGTTCGTAGACTTCCTCAAGCGTGTCCGGTTCCTCACCAACGGCGACAGCCAATGAACCAACGCCGACAGGGCCGCCGCTGAATTTTGTGATGATGGTTTCGAGGATGCGCTTGTCCATTTCGTCCAGACCGTTTTGGTCGATGGCAAGCATGGCGAGGGCTTTGTCGGCGATTTCGCCGTTGATGCGGCCGTCGCCTTTGACCTGAGCGTAATCGCGGACGCGGCGCAAAAGGTTGTTGGCGATGCGCGGTGTGCCGCGGCTGCGTTTGGCGATTTCGGTCGCGCCGGCCTGGTCGATTTGGATGCCGAGAAGATTGGCGGAGCGCACAACGATTTTTTGAAGCTGGTCGGAATGATAATAATCGAGGCGTTCGCGAATCGGGAACCGCGTCAAAAGAGGAGAGGTCAGCAAACCGCTACGAGTGGTCGCGGCGACCAGTGTGAACCTCGGTAGATTCAGACGAACGCTGCGCGCGTTCGGGCCTTGGTCGATAATGATGTCGAGTTTGAAATCTTCCATCGCGGGATAGAGATATTCCTCGATCGTTTTTTGCAAACGATGGATTTCGTCGATGAACAGCACGTCGCCTTCTTCGAGGTTCGTCAGAAGGCCTGCCAGATCACCGGCTTTTTCGATCGTGGGGCCGCTGGTGCATTTGATGTTTGTTCCCATCGCTTTGGCGATGATGTAGGCGAGCGTTGTTTTGCCGAGGCCGGGCGGGCCGCTGAACAAAATGTGATCGATAGCTTCGCGGCGTTGTTTGGCGGCTTGAACGGCGATTTCCAGGCGCTCTTTGACTTGCGGTTGGCCGGTAAATTCGGAAAAGAGGGAAGGGCGGAGCGTCATTTCCAAGGCCGCGTCGGGCTTGGTAAGAACATCGGAAATTATTCGCTCGGCCATCGAGTTGAGAATGGAGAAGCGGTCAACGAGCGACAAGGAAAAATCGATTCTAACTGGCATTTGCGATGAAAAAGCGTAGCTTCTCACGCGCAAATGGATTTGAAGATTAAGCTGATTTCGACGGATTTTGATGGGACGCTCTTTGCTGAATTTGAAAACCCGCCTATCCCGTATCGGCTGCAGGAGTTGATTTCAGATTTTCAGAAACAAGGCGGGAAATGGGTCATCAATACCGGGCGCGAAATGTCCAGTTTGATGGAGGCGCTGGCCAGGGCGCGCATCTACGTGAAACCGGATCATCTCATTCTTGTTGAACGGGAAATTTATCACCACCACGATGCGCAGTATGTCGAACATCATTCCTGGAATACTGAGTGCAACCGCGCGCATGCGGATTTGTTTTCGCGCGTGCGAAAGGACGTGCCGTTTTTGACGGAGTGGGTGAACAAGCGGTTCGCGAATGCGACGATTTACGAGGACCTGTACTCGCCGTTCTGCTTTGTGACGGAGAAGACGGCGCACGCTGAAGAGATTCACGAGTTCCTGGATGACTATTGCAAACGGGTGCCGGATTTGGTGGTGGTTCGAAATGATGTTTACGCACGCTTTTCGCACGTCGCCTACAATAAAGGCACGGCGCTCGATGAACTGGGCCGCAAAATTGGGATTACGCCCGATGAAATACTTTGCGCGGGCGATCACCTTAATGATTTGCCGATGTTGTCCGGCACTTGCGGGAAATGGTTGGTCGCGCCCTCCAATGCCATTGATGTCGTAAAAGCTGCGGTCCGAAAGCAAAAAGGTCATGTGAGCGACCTCCATTGCGGGCACGGTGTCGCAGAGGGCGTGGCCAAGTTCCTCGGTAACGGTTCAGAATCAGCAGTTAATATGATGTTGGGTTAAGCAATAGGGGGTTAAAATAAGTATTACTTATTTTTTCGCCAGCGGTTTTTGACGGTGGTCACAACTTTTCCGTAACTCGCAGATTCTGAGCAGCTTCAGCGATTTGCTCAACATTTGACATTCTTATGCATGGCTGATAGCCTGCTGCTTGCAACTGACGGACTTATTGAACGAGTCCCTTGGAACGCCGTCAAAGGAGCCAGAATTGAGCAAGGCCACCTCAGCGGCAATACATTTTACATATAATGAGCGAATCTACTATTTCATCGGCCGTTGCAAACGGAAACGGCGGCGCACCCCAGGTTGCACGGGTAAACGAAGCCGTCATCCGGTTCGCCGGCAATTCTCAAGACGGCATCCAGGCGATTGGCGGTTTTTTGGCGCGTCTGGCCGGACGCAGCGAACAGGAAGTCATGACCTTCATGACCATTCCGGCGACGATTTCCGGCGGACCATCCATCTTTCAGGTGCGCATCGGGTCGGGCGAAATTTTGAGCGCCGGTGACGAAGCCGACGTTTTGTTCGCCTTCTATCAACATTCTTACCAAGACCACATCAACTCGGTGAAAAAAGGTGGCATCGTGATAATCGATTCGGATCACGTCACGCCGAATCCGGACTGGGAAAAAGATTTTCGCCATGTGCCCATCCCGATTTCCAGCCGCACCATCGAAGCCATTGGCGGCACGGCGAAGGACAAAGGCAAAAACCTGTTCGTGCTCGGCCTCGTCGCCAAGATGTTCGATCTAAACGTGCCGAAGATTGAGAAGCTTGTCTCGGAACGTTTCACGGGCAAAGATGAAAGCATCGTCAAGACCGCACTGACCGCGTTCCATGCTGGTTACGGATTCTCCGTCGGTCACCTGATCCAAAATTTCCAATTCACCGAAGCCAAGAAAAAGAGCGGTTCGCAAGTCGTCATGAACGGCAACGAAGCGCTCGGCTATGGCTTGATTGCGGCGGGCGTTCGTTTTGGTGCGGCGTATCCGATTACTCCGTGGTCGGACGTTATGGAACTGCTTCGTCGCGAATTGCCCAAATACGGCGGCACGTTCGTGCAGTGCGAAGACGAAATTGCATCTGTCTCGATGGCGATTGGCGCAAGCTTCGCTGGTCGCGTTGCGGTGACTGGTTCGAGCGGCCCTGGGATTTCGTTGAAGACCGAAGCGATCGGCTGGGCGGTCATGGCGGAAATTCCATTGGTTGTCGTCAATGTTCAACGTGGTGGACCTTCGACCGGTATGCCGACGAGCGTCGAACAATCGGATTTGAACCAGGCCGTTTTCGGCGGTCACGGCGATAGCCCACGCGTCGTTCTCGCGCCGACCAACGTCAAAGATTGTTTCTATACCGCCATTGAAGCAGTCAACATCGCGAAGAAATATAATGTGCCGGTGTTCATTTTGAGCGACCAGGCGATCGCCACGCGCATCGAAGCGTTCGAAGAACCGAATCTCGAGAAGGTTTGCCAGGACATCACGCCTGATCTTTCGCCGGTGCAGGAATATGTGCCTTATAGCCCCAGCGGCGTGACTAATCGCGTCGTAGCCGGCACACGGATCTTGAACGGCAAATATCCGATCGCGTCCGGCCTCGAACACGATGAGATGGGGCACCCCGGCGGTTCGCCGAAGTTGCACATGCAGATGACGGCGCGTCGTCGTATGAAGCTGCAACGCCTTGCCGCTGAGTTGCCGACGCCGCAAGTTTACGGCCCGCCTGAAGGCAACGTCCTGTTGGTCGGCTGGGGTTCGACCCTCGGCCCGATCCGCGAAGCGGTCGACCGCGCGCGCGCGGCTGGTGACAGCGTTTCGTCGTTGCACATCCGCCACATCAATCCGTTGCCAGATGGTTTGGAAAATGTTTTTGCCGGTTTCAACCATGTCTGCGTCGTCGAAATGAACGACGAAGGCTTGTATGGCTACGGCCAGCTCGGCGGCTTGCTCCGTGCGCGCTTCTGCGATCCGAAGATTCGCGGACTGACCAAGACCGATGGACTCACATTCCGCGTCCGCGAAATTCTCGAACGCGTCAAAACAAACGTCGCGACTGGCTTGCGCAAAATCTAATATCAATTTCGTAATAATATGAGTGAACAAACGATTGGAATTCCTCCCCGTGGCAACATTGTCACGCCGGTTACGACTCCGGCGACCGCCCTTCCTGACGGCGAACGCAAAGGTCTGACCAAAAAAGAAATCGCCGCCGATCACCCGACGTGGTGCCCTGGTTGCGGTGACTTCGCGGTTCTGGCGCTGTATTTCAAGCTGATCGAAAAGCGCAAACTCTGGCACGAGAAGATCACTACGGTTTCTGGCATCGGTTGCTCGAGCCGCTTCCCGTATTTCGTCCAAGGCCACGGCGCGCATTATCTGCATGGCCGTTCGTTGCCATTTGCCAGCGGAATTTCGCTGACCCGTCCTGACCTGCATTTGTTCGTGTTCGGCGGTGACGGCGATGCCTTCTCTATCGGCGGCAATCACGTCAATCATACCGCGCGTAAGAACATCAAGATGACTTACGTGATCATGGATAACTGGGTTTACGGTTTGACGAAGAAACAAACGTCGCCGACGTCGCCGCTCGGTTTCAAGAGCAAGACGGACATCTGGGGCGCGGTTGATCAACCGATCAACCCGATGAAACAATTGATTTCGGCAGGCGCAACTTTTATTGCGCGCACGACGGCCACGAACCCAAATCATCTCTTGCAGATGATGGAAGCGGCCATGGACCATGACGGCTTCAGCGTCATCGAATGCTTGAGTGAATGCGTGGAGTTTTATGAAGGTGCGTTCGACGCTTCGAACCCGCGCAAAGGTGGCAAGTTCGAACCCGTTCCGGCCGACCACGACGTGACCGACGAAGTCGCCGCCTACAAATTGGCGAACGCGTCGTTCCCCGGTTACTTCGGAATTTTCTATAAGAACAATCGTCCGACCAAGAACGCGCTCGAAGCGAAGGTCAATGCGACCATGCAGGAGAAAGTTCAAGGCAAGAAGGATTGGGAAATTCTGCAGGCTTCGTTCAGCCGTTTGAAGTAAGCGCCGTCAACATTTACGACTACATTTCAAACCTCGGTCGGAAGGCCGAGGTTTTTTGTTTAGCGGGCCGTGGCCGCGTGTTACATAATTGGGCATGGCAAAAGCAGCTTCCAAAGTGACGGCATTCAAAACCTCGGACACGATGCTCATCGAAAATGCGCGCGCGGCCATGAAGAACGCGTATGCGCCGTATTCGGATTTTAAGGTCGGCGCCGCGATTCTCTTGAAAGACGGGCGAGTGTTTACCGGCTGCAACGTCGAAAATGCTTCCTATGGGCTGACGATTTGTGCCGAACGCAACGCCATTTTTGCGGCAGTCGCGGCGAGCAAACGTAAACCCGAAATCGTCGCGGTCGCCGTATTGAATCATCGCGGCGTCGCCTGTTCGCCCTGTGGTGCGTGCCGGCAGGTGATTGCGGAGTTCGGGCCGAAAGCGGTCGTTTCATACCTCGGCGCGGGAGGCATTGTCACCCGAACGATGAAGGAACTTTTAGTCGACGGGTTTGAGTTGAAATAATCTTTCCTTCAACTCCAAGTTGTGGTAAACGAATAGCCGCAAAAAAGCAGGGCTCCTTCCCAGCCAATTTCGCATGGAAAATTCCGATCAAAGCGACGTTCTGTTCCGCGAGACGCAGCGTTTCCAGCCGCGCTGGCTGTGGGTGCTTGTCATCGCCGCCGCTGCGGTTGGTTGGTATTGGGCATCGCATCACCAATGGCGCCTGCATCATGTTGCGGACGCGCTATGTGCCGCGTATTTGGCGGTGGTCGGTATTGGAGCTCCCGCCTTTTTGCTGTTCTATCGGCAAACGACGGAGGTCCGGTCCGGTGGAATTTATCTGACGCGCGGTCCGTTTCCACGCGTGAAGGATGTCATCCGATTTTCTGAGTTCTACCGTTATCAGCCGCGGAATTGCAGTCCGATTTATGCTGCCGGCGGTTGGGGGATTTTCGAAGGCTGGCAGGGGCGATCTTACAATATGGGCGGAAGCCAAGGCCTCGAACTATGTTTGACGGGCGGTAAACGGGTTTTGATCGGCTCGCAAAAAATGCGTCAGTTGCTGGATGTATTACATTTTCAATGTCGCAGGCGGATTCAAAGGGACCGTCAAACTGGAGCGCTCACCGTCACCTAGGGATTGGCAACGAGGACGAGGCAATTGGCGACGCGGCGCTCGGCTTTTTCCGACGGGTGATTCACGACTTTACCCTTGAGCCACATCGTGGTTGAGCCACCGCCATCGAGGTTCATGGCATCTTTGCAGCCCAAATCAATCATCAACGAGGCAAGTTCCGGCAGCGTCATGCCGACAGACAACCCTGGTTTTCGGCCATCGACCACGACCATAAAAAACTCGTGATTGTTCCAACCGATGGCGGTTCGAGGATTGCGTTGGTTCATATGATCGGTTTTGACCGACGGTTGGCGGTGCAAATTTTTGCCGTTGCGAACGAGGGCAGGGCGACCACCGATGGCGGTTTGAATTCCTTTCAACGGCGGCGAAAGCGACAAGCTGACATCAACGTGCTCGCCGTTGGAGAGGGCGGGCAACCGTGGAATAAGTTTTGGACCAATCGACACGACCAATTCACCGGGGTGAAGTGTCGTGTTACCGTTGGTGTTGATTTCGGTGATGCGCGCGGGATATTTGTCACCAGCGCGCACGGGCAGCCACGGACCGCTGCCCTCGGGTCGTAAGACAACCTCCAGTCCGTTACTGGTGCGCGTGCTCCGGCCCAGTGTTGGAGTAAGCAAGGTGACTGCATTGTCGAGCCGCGTTTCATTCAAACCAAAATCGATGGGTTTTCCATGCGGTAACTTGAGTTTGAACTTCGGTGTGACCGTGTCCATGTGCGGTTCTCCCAGCGCATCAACCCAGAACACGATGTCCCTCGATGGGCCGCTGACTAGTTCGCCATCGAGAATCTGTAGACCTCTTGGATCACCTTGATATGGCTTTTTTTCGATGAGAAAGAAATCGCCATTGACCGCGGCAATTGGGCGACCGGCTGATTTTGGAATCGCTGCGACCTGGTCTTTTACTGTCGCCAGTCCGAAGACTGTCCCTTTGGCATGCGTGGTTATGAGATGCAGATCGTGGCGTGAATAATCAAACTTCGTAATGTGCATCGACCACGGGACGGTGGGATTGACAACATGGGCATAGCTGACGCCGGGCGCAACGCTCGCGTAATCGACCGTCGAAGCGTTCGCCGAAAATAAAATGGAGAGAAGCGCGATGAGCGCGCGCCAGATGCGGCTCATTGGGTTTGGCCGTCCAGCCAGCGTTGAAAGGCATCCGGGCCGAGGATTTTTTCGAGAGATTTCTGCTGCTCGACCTGCGCGGCGGCGAGAGCTTCAACTTTTTCTTCGTTCGTCATCGTATCATCGGAGCGGATTCGATCGAGTTCACTTTGAGTCAAACGATTGATTTGGTAAATGGGAATAATTGTTTCAGCAGGAACGCCGAGTTTTTCGGCGGTGGCCTTGGATTGGCGAAAGACCGGGTCCTGGTTCAATTCGTAAACGGCGTAACGTTCTTCACCGAGTGCCTTGCGCATAATTTCGTCGCGCTGGGCCTCAAGCTGGGCGCGCTTTTGCAAGCGAGCGGCATCGTCGCCGGCATAGTATAAATCGGAATCGGCGGAGAGTTGGTCACGTTGTCGGAACAAGGCCCGAAATTCTTCGGGCGT
>JAICXV010000665.1 GCA_025934545.1 Verrucomicrobiia bacterium | reverse complement strand
CTACGAGGATGACAAGAAACTCCGCATCGCCCGCGCCGAAACAAACATCACCCTTTTCCTCGACCATCGCGCCAACCAGGTTATTACCAAAAATTCCATGATTACTTCGGTCATTGCCGAAGACACCCACACCGGCCGCCGCGTCCGTATTGATGGCCGGTGGTTCGCCGATACCACCGGCGACGCCGTCATCGGGGCTTTGGCCGGTGCGGATTTCGAACTCCAATCCGAAGACCACATGGGCCAGTGCAACATCTGGGCCGTTTGCGAATGCAAAGACACCAATGGCATCAATGTCGCATCCGCGGAGGCCAGCACGCCAAAACCATTTCCGCGCTGTCCGTGGGCGCTGGACCTTTCCGACAAACCGTTTCCGGGCCGCAGTAAAACCAAACCGAACATCAATGCCCTCGGCGGTTGGTATTGGGAGAGCGGGTTTGACCGCAATCCAATTACGGAAATGGAATACATTCGCGACTGGAACTTTCGCGCGATGTATGGCGCGTGGGACGCGATGAAAAACGTCGATCACGTTCTGCCAAATGATTCTCTCATGTGGGCCGCCTATATCTGCGGCAAACGCGAATCGCGCCGACTCCTCGGCGACCTGATCCTCACGGTCGATGATTTAAAGTTTGGCACAAAGTATCCAGACGGTTGCGTGCCGAGCGGGTGGAAAATCGACGTCCACGTTCCGAATGGAAAATTCGACAAAGGTTTCGAAGGCGACGCATTTATTTCGAAAGCTAACTTCGGACTGTATCCGATGCCGTATTGGGTTCCGTATCGCTGCCTCTATTCCCGCAACATCACCAATCTCTTCATGGCCGGGCGCGACATCAGCGTCACTCACGACGCTCTCGGCGCGGTCCGCGTCATGCGCACATGTGGTTGCATGGGCGAAGTCATCGGCATGGCCGCGAGCGTTTGCAAAAAGCACGACGCGACCCCGCGAGAAGTTTACGAAAAGTATTTGGCTGAACTTCAAACGGTGATGCGCAAAGGCGCTGGCAAAAAACCAGCCGATCCGCATTACGAAAATTCTGCCGAACCGCAACTTGCGGCACAAAAGGCGAAAGCCGCCAAGCACTAGCGGCGTTGCGGCTTGTTAAGCAATGCCGACCCGAAGTGCAGTAGCAGCGCCTTTGATTTGCCTGGCATTCACATCAACACCGGCCGCCAGCAACATGAATGAGCTCACCCACAAAAAATATCCGCTGTAGAAGCTGTCTTGATCGCCACGATAGATGAGGTCAACGGAAAGCACATAGAACACCAGCGCGATCGTCGTGATTCTCAACCATGTCATCGGCTTCTGTTTTCGCAATGAATAAACCCAAAGTAGCGGCGAGACCACCATCAACAAATTCGCAATCGTAAAAAAGCCGTAATACGCCCAGCCGACAAAGTTGGTATCGGTCGGTGGATCGATGAGAACTTGCCCGCAAAATAAAGCGCACTGCGCTCCGTTCATCGAACTTGATCCACCAAGACCCATTCCGCCCAGCACCGGTAGAAAAAACGAAATGACATAACAGACCCACGCCGGAAAGAGAAACCACGCCGCGCCACTCCTTTTCATATGTCTGGTTTAGTCCTGCGCGGGTTGTCGCGCAATGAAAAACATGGTGCTTGATTTCAACGGCCTTTCCCCATTGACGGCACCGTCTGTCAACGCAACATTAATCGGGTGAAAATGAGAATGTTACTTTTGTTCCTGGCGCTCATCGGGTTCACATCCATCGAAGCCCAGGAAGTTCCGGTCATTGAAAAAACGCTGAGCAACGGCATGAAGGTGCTGATGGTCTCGCGCCATGACGAACCGATGGTTTCCGGGGGCTGGGTCGCGCACGTCGGCAGTTCCAATGAAAAACCGGGCATCACCGGCATTGCCCACCTGTTCGAGCACATGATGTTCAAAGGGACGCCGACCATCGGCACGTCGGACTACACGAAGGACCTCGAAATCCTCAAGGAACAGGAAGCGATTCGGGATCAGATGCGCCAGGAGGAACGAAAGATGCGCTCGGAATTTCGCCGCGGTGAAATCGCAGACCTCGCCAACCCCGACAACATGACTCCGCATTGGCGCGAGTTGAAAAAGAAATTCGACCAGCTTGTGGAAGCTGAACGAAAGGTGCTGGTCAAAAACGAATTCGACAACGTTTATACCACCGCCGGCGGCTCAGGCATGAACGCTTTCACGAGCCACGATATGACGGCGTATTTTATCACCGTTCCGGCCAATAAACTGGAGCTGTGGATGTGGATGGAATCTGAACGTCTCCTGCATCCCGTCTTCCGCGAGTTCTATTCGGAACGCGATGTGGTGTTTGAAGAACGCCGCATGCGCACGGACTCGACGCCGCT
>JAICXV010000359.1 GCA_025934545.1 Verrucomicrobiia bacterium | reverse complement strand
TGATTCCGCAATGCTGCTGGCCGACGCAATCAAGCGAAGCGGCAGTACTGATGGCCCAAAAGTACGCGACGCCCTTGCCAACACGAAAGACTTCCCGGGCATTGCCGGCAGCATCACTATTGATGATCATAGAAACGCAAGCAAGCCGTTGGTGATTCTCCAGGTTAAAGATGGGAAGTTCAATCTCATTGAAAAGATCAAGCCTTGAGCGAATTCCTCCAGCAAGTCATCAATGGCCTGTCTCTCGGCGCGATTTATGCGTTGATTGCTCTTGGTTACACGATGGTTTACGGGATCCTGCGCTTCATCAATTTCGCCCATAGCGATGTCTTCATGGTGGGCGCGTTCATGGGTTTTTATGCGGGGAAAATTTTGCCGCACGAAAGCATGCTCGGCGGAATCGGTGCCTTAGTTTTCGCGATGCTCGTTTGTGCGATTTTGGGAATTCTTATCGAGCGGTTTGCCTATCGTCCCTTGCGCGAAGGTTCGAAACTGACGGTTCTCATTACCGCCATCGGCGTTTCGCTCCTGCTCGAAAGCGGCGGGCAATACCTCTTTGGCGCCGATCCGAAAAGTTTCCCAATGATGTTTCCCTCGAAAGAGTTTTCTTTGGGTGGCATCGCCATTTCCAGCAACCAGATTCTTGTCTTTGTTGCCACTGCCGTGCTGCTTGTTGCGCTGCAGTTCATTGTCTTGAAGACAAAGATTGGTACTGCCATGCGCGCCGTATCGTTCAATCCGCAAGCGGCCTCTCTGGTTGGCATCAACAACGACGTGGTAATTTCATTTACGTTTGGGATTGGCTCAGCCCTCGCTGCGGTGGGGGGAATTCTTTATTCGTCAAATTACCCGTCGATTGATCCTTACATGGGAATTCTGCCGGGATTGAAAGCGTTTGTGGCGGCTGTGCTGGGTGGAATCGGTAACATCCCGGGCGCAGCGATGGGCGGCATTTTGCTCGGCGTGATCGAAACGTTTGTTAACGGAAGCCGGTATTCGACCTACACGGACGCCATTGCGTTTACGGTGTTGATCCTGATCCTGTTGTTCAAACCCGCCGGCATTCTCGGCAAACTGCACGTTGAAAAGGTTTAGTAATGAATCCGGCGCAGCCAACCAGCAAGGAAATGGGGGCGGCGCAATCGACCGCTGTTGTCGCAAAGCGCCCGCGTGGTAGTAACCTGGTGGCACGGTGGCCTAAAACTCTGTTACTGGCGGCGCTAGTGGCAAGTTTTGTCCTGTGGTGGTTTTCGAACCACATCAATCCCTACTATGCAGACATCCTGATCAAAATTGGCATCAACATTATCCTCGCCGTCAGCCTCAATCTGATTAATGGATACACCGGCCAGTTTTCACTTGGACACGCTGGTTTTATGTCTGTCGGGGCCTATACTTCGGCCGCGGTGACGATGTTTGTGGCTCCGTCTCTGATTGGTGCGACTCCTTCGACGGCGCTGACAGTCGCATGTTTTGTCCTGGCTCTTTATGTAGGAGGTCTGGTTGCGGCGGTTGCTGGCATTCTCGTCGGTGCGCCATCGTTGCGGTTAAAAGGGGATTATCTGGCGATCGTTACTCTCGGATTCGGCGAAATTATTCGCGTCATCTTCCGCAATATCCCAAAGCTCGGTGGCGCGCTCGGTCTAAACGGAATTCCGCCATATACGAATCTTTTCTGGGTATTCGGCACGGCGGCTATTTGCACCTACGTCGTCCTTGCGCTTGTTCATTCCACGTATGGCCGTGGCTTCATCGCCGTGCAAGACGACGAAGTTGCAGCTGAAGCGATGGGCATAAACACGACGCGTTACAAGATTGTCGCGTTTGTGATTGGCGCTTTCTTCGCTGGAATCGCCGGAGGGCTTTACGGACATTACACGCTTTCGATTGATCCGAAGGGATTTGATTTCATGAGGTCGATTGAAATTGTCGTAATGGTGATTCTCGGTGGCATGGGAAATACGACTGGTGTTATTTTTGCCGCTATCCTTCTGACATTGCTTCCAGAATGGCTGCGCACGTTTGAGCAATATCGGATGATTCTTTATTCATTCCTTCTAGTTGTATTGATGCTGACGCGACCGCAGGGCCTGTTTGCATGGCGTCGCAAAACGAAACCAATTCTCGCGGCATGAGTGCAACGCTGCTCAATCTCGAACATTGCACGATCCGTTTCGGCGGATTGACGGCTGTTTCGGATTTGAACGTGCGGATCGGTGAAAATGAACTCGTCGGTTTAATCGGGCCAAATGGCGCCGGGAAAACGACTGTGTTCAATCTGGTAACGGGTGTCTACGAACCGACCGAGGGCCGCATTCAATTCTCCGGCGAAGACATTGTCGGCGAAGCGCCTTTTGAAATCACAAAACGCGGCATCGCGCGCACCTTTCAGAACATTCGCCTGTTCCCATCACTATCGGTATACGACAACGTTCGCGCGGCGTTCCGTTTGCATATCAAACACGGCGTCGTGCAAGCAATGTGGCGCGGTGGCGGCTTCGTCGCGGAGGAGCAGGGGATTGAGGGGCAAGTGATGGAGATGTTGGACATTTTCAAGCTCGGCAAATTCCGCGATGTTCCCGCAAAAAGTCTGCCTTATGGCGACCAGCGTCGGCTCGAAATCGTGCGTGCGCTGGCGACGCGGCCGAAATTACTGCTGCTCGATGAGCCCGCCGCCGGGATGAACCCAACGGAAAAAGTGGACTTGATGAAGCTCATCCGGTTTATCGAAGAGAAATATCGGATTTCGGTTTTGTTGGTTGAACATGACATGCAAGTCGTCATGGGGATTTGCCGCCGAATTATCGTGCTGGATCACGGCGTGCAGATTGCCGAAGGGACGCCCGAACAAGTGCGCGCAAACCCAAAAGTCATCGAAGCTTACTTAGGCCAATGAATCCTCTTTTAAAATCTTTTGAAATTGGAATTTGTTTCGGATTTCGGATTTCGAATTTCGAATTTTCTTTTTGAAATGCTCCAGGTCAAAAATCTCAAAGTGAATTACGGCGCGATTTCTGCGCTGCACGGTATTTCACTTGAAGTGAAGCAGGGCGACATCGTGACGTTGATCGGCGCAAATGGAGCAGGTAAGACAACTACACTGAAGGCTATCTCCGGTTTGCTGAAAGTTGACGGCGAAGTGCTCTACAACGGTCGCAACATCGCGAACGTTGCGCCTCATAAATTGGTTGGCCTCGGCATGGCCCACGTGCCGGAAGGTCGAATGGTTTTTGCCAACCTAACCGTGGCCGAAAATTTACAAATGGGCGCGTATTTGCAACGCGACAAGCGCGCCATCGAACATGATCGCGCGTTTGTCTTCAGCATCTTTCCGCGTCTTGCCGAACGGCAGAAGCAAATCGCGGGCACGCTCTCCGGTGGTGAACAGCAGATGCTCGCCATTGGCCGCGCGTTGATGAGCCGGCCGAAATTCTTGATGCTCGACGAGCCGTCGCTCGGCATTGCGCCCATCCTCGTGAAGACCATTTTCGAGAAGATCGTTGAGATCAATCAGAAACAAGGGATCACCATTTTGCTCGTTGAACAAAACGCCAATCTGGCCCTCGAAGTTTCACGATACGGCTACGTGCTCGAAACCGGTCACATCATCCTGCAAGATTCATCGGCAGCCCTGCGCCAGAATCCGAAAGTAAAAAGCGCGTATCTCGGCGGGTAAATTACCAATCTGTAACGCGCAAATTTGAACCAGCAATCATTGCGCACTTGCCACAACCGGTGCGCGCCTTCATATTCGGAATATGAGCTTTGACATTTCCGGCATCCTCGACCAATGGGATTACGAGCCCGGCAAGGTTGTTGTCAGAAAATTTAAAGCCAAAGACGGCACCGAAAAACTCCAGCTCCGCGTCGACCTCGGTCTCCTGCAAATGAACGCGCACGGACGGCCGGACGGGAAAAAACCGTTTGGAAAAGAATCGCTGCTCGAGCATTACGAATCTCAGCTCGATAAATATAAACACGACAACGGCGACGAAAAAGGTTTCCAACTCAAACCCGAAGACATTTCCAAGCTACAACAGGAAGCGATTCAGTACCACCATCGCTACATCTGCTTATTTCAACTGGAAGACTTCGACGGAGTCATTCGCGATGCGGATCG
>JAICXV010000550.1 GCA_025934545.1 Verrucomicrobiia bacterium | reverse complement strand
GGCAAGCGCCCAGGGTTGAATTGATCTCGGCCATGCCGGGCATGAAAACGAGAATGTCGCCGACTTCACCCGATTTGATGATGCGTTCGATTTCGTCCGCCGCTTGTTCAGTGATGGGACGTTCATCGGGAATATCGAGATGCTCGATTTGCACGGGATACGATCGCCCTTCGGAAACGAGGATCGGACAATCATTGACATATTTCGCGACAGGTTTGGCATCGAGAGTGGCGGACATGACGGCAATTTTCAGGTCCGGCCTTTTTGTCTTTTGAATTTGTTTAACCAAGGCGAGCGCGACGTCACTCAACAGATTGCGCTCGTGAAATTCGTCGAAAAGAATCACGCCGACGTCGCTCAGCGTCGGATCATCTTGCAACCAGCGCAGCACGATACCTTCCGTAACAAAACAAATGCGCGTGCCCAGACTCGTCTGATCATCGAACCGAATCTGGTATCCAACTTCCGCGCCCAGCTTCACTTTCCGTTCCCACGCAACCCGCGCCGCCACCGTTCGCGCTGCTACGCGGCGCGGCTGCAGGACGACAATGCGTCGCGAACCGGCCAGTCCGGCGTCGAGCAACATTTGCGGGACCTGCGTGGTTTTGCCCGATCCGGTCGGAGCGACGAGCACGAGGCGGTTCGACGAACCCAAGGCGTCGAGAATCTGCTGGTGGATTTGCCAAATCGGAAGTGACATTGGACAAATCTATTTCAGAAATGCATTTGGCGAAAATACGCTAAGACTTCGCGACGAACAGGAGAATGAGCGCGACCAGCGAGACGACGGACATCATACCGGCCGGCATGACCTTCTTGCTGCGAATAAACCGCGCGGCAAAAAAGACGAAGAGAAAGCCCACCACAATTTCGGCAATGTATTTGGGTGTGAAAATGTTCAGCGCGACCAATGCCAGCACCGCGGCGAAAATGAGCGAACTGATCAATGAAATCCTGCTTCTCCCTTTAAAAAAGCCCATCAGGCCGCCCACCATCAGGAGCGCGACATAGACCCAAATCACGGTATTAAACATTGCAGTAACTTTCACTAAGCGTCGCCGTCAGCCAAGCCCCGATTTTTGTCGACTGTTTTATGCAACGCACGGGGAAAAGGTTCCTTTCTATCAATATGAGAGAAGGCACCGGATTTGCTTGCTCGCGGGTGAGGTTAGTTTGATAATGCTGGAGATAGTGTTGAGCACTAGACTGGCTGCGTTAAGCGCAACCGGTTCAACGATAATGACAGTTCAAAGTTTGTGCGCTGCGCGCGTAGCTCAATTGGATAGAGTGACGGCCTCCGAAGCCGCAGGTTGTGGGTTCAACTCCCGCCGCGCGCACCATTTTCGAGCTGTTTTTTTCTGAACATGACTGATTTTTATCCCAAACCCGGCGGCGGTCCTAAAACTTGTTTGTTGCTCGAAGACGAAGGCGCTTTGACCGAGGTGCTTCAACTGCACCTGGAAATGAACGGATGGACCGTCACGCCAGTTGAGAACGGCATCGATGGATTGAAACATGTGATGGAGCGAGATTTTGACATCATCATTTGCGATATGATGATGGAGAAGCTGGCCGGCGATAAATTTTATCAGGCAGTCGAAAAGGCCAAGCCCCAGCTCTGCTCGCGTTTCATCTTCATGACCGGCTATAAAGGGAACAAGAGAATCGAAGATTTCATCCGGAACGTGAACGGGTTGATGTTGTGGAAGCCGTTCGAACCTTACGAACTGCTCGACACCATGAAAACGGTGTTGCAAACACATCGTTAACCATCGGCGCCCGGCGCGCGTCTCACGCTTTTACATGCGCATCAGAAATCTGTTTTTCGCACTTCTCGCGGTCTTCGCCCTCCACGCAACAAGACTGCCGGCCGCAGAAAAATCTCCTGCACCCGATACCGAACCACCGAAGGTCACGCCCGGTCAAAACGGCGCGCCGCCTTCCGACGCGATTGTTCTGTTCGATGGCAATGATCTTTCCAAATGGGTGAACGACAAAGGGGGTGCCGCCGATTGGACGGTCAATGACGGCGTCGTTACCGTCAGCGGAACGAACCAGATGTTCACCAAACAAGCGTTTGGCGATTGCCAATTGCACGTCGAATGGGCGTCGCCCAATCCGCCGAAAGGCAAAGGCCAGGCGCGTGGAAACAGCGGTATTTATTTCCAAAGCCGATATGAAGTGCAGGTCCTCGATTCCTGGGACAACCCGACTTATTTCAACGGTCAAGCTGGCTCGATCTACAAACAATATCCGCCCCTCGTGAATGCCTGCCGCCAGCCGGGTGAATGGCAAACCTACGACATCATTTTCCACGCGCCCCGGTTTGCTGATGATGGCAAGGTGCTCAGCCCGGCTCGAGTCACCTTGTTACACAACGGTGTCCTCGTTCTCGACGACGTCAAAATAAAAGGGTTAACGCATTTCGACAAAGCTCCCACGCACTACGTGAAACACAATTTGAAAGAGCCGTTGCGCCTGCAAAATCATCACAGCGCAGTGCGGTTCAGAAATATCTGGATCCGGGAATTGTAAAACCGTTGGCGAAATCTTTTGACGGTTCTGATTATTTGGAATGGCCGTTGCGTTCGTGCCCATTCGCAACTTCCTCGACAATATATTTCGCGAACTCCGAACGGAAATGTGGCGGGATGCGCGCTTTGAATCGCGCCATTTCACCGGCGTAATCGCGCTCGACGACTTGCGCAACTTCGTGCAAACGCGCGACCACAGCCGAATCAGTGTGCGGAACGCGCAGCTCGACAAATTCGCGAATCGGCCGCAACTGGGTCCCGATTTCCTCAATCAACGTATCGATCCCCTCGCCCGTTTTCGCTGATACCGCGACGCCGTTTGGAAATAATTCCGCGTATTTTGAGAGGAGACCGTTGCCGCCAAATTTGTCGATTTTGTTGAACACCATAATCGTCGGTTTACCGTCAGCGCCGATTTCCTTGAGCACGGTGTTCACCGCCAAAATCTGTTCATCAGCCTGCGGATGGCTCAGGTCAACGACGTG
>JAICXV010000792.1 GCA_025934545.1 Verrucomicrobiia bacterium | reverse complement strand
GCGCCTCCGTCGAATCCCGACACACCGGCAACGCTGGCCATTTCGGTCAAAAATCTTTCAGTGTATTTTAATGATCGGGCGGTTTTGAAGCAGGTTTCTTTGGACGTCCGCGCCAACTTTGTGACTGCGATCATCGGCCCGAGCGGTTGCGGTAAGTCTACCTTTCTGCGTGCGCTTAATCGCATGCACGATCTCTCGCCTGCCGCGCGCATGGAGGGCTCCGTTTCGCTTTTTGGAGAGGATATTTATCGGCGCGACGTGGAACCCGTCATCGTGCGCCGACGCGTCGGGATGGTATTTCAAAAATCCAATCCGTTTCCCACCATGTCGATCGTCAACAACGTCACAGTAGGCCTTCGACTCAATGGCGTTCGCGACCGCGACGTGTTGTCTGAACGAATGGAGGAATCGCTGCGGATGGCTGCGCTTTGGGACGAGGTGAAAGATCGGCTGGATGCGCCGGCCATCAGTCTTTCCGGCGGTCAACAACAACGATTGTGTATCGCGCGGGCCCTTGCCGTCCGTCCCGAAGTCCTGCTTATGGACGAACCCGCATCAGCCCTCGATCCGCTCGCGACGGCGAAAATCGAGGACCTGATCATCGAACTGAAAAAGCAATTCACCATTGTCATCGTCACGCACAACATGCAGCAGGCGGCGCGCATTTCGGATTACACCGCGTTCTTTTATCTGGGTGAACTTGTCGAATACGGCGCGACCAACAAAATCTTCACGAACCCGACCAAAAAACAAACCGAAGATTACGTCACCGGCCGATTCGGATAAGGAACACGATGCAACACCTCGACCAGGAAATTTCCGCACTGAAACAAAAGCTGCTCACGATGGCGAGCAACGCGGAGTCCACTGTCATCAACGCCGTCAAGGCGCTCGTCGAACGCAACGACGACCTTGCGCGCGAGGTGAAAGACAAGGACAGCGTCGTCGACCAACTCGAAGTGGAGATCGACGAAATGGCGGTGCACCTTCTTTCGAAGGCGCCACTGGCGTCCGACCTGCGCTTCATCATCGTCGCGAGCAAGATCGCGCAGAACCTCGAGCGCGTCGCTGACGAAGCCACCACGATTGCGCGTCGCACGTTGGAACTGAACCAGGAGCCGCAGCTTAAAGCGTACGTCGATATTCCGCGTATGGCCGAAATTGCGGTCGACATGCTGAAGGTTGCGCTTGATGCGTTCGTCAATCGCGAGTCAGACAAAGCGCGCAGCGTGATTCCGCGCGACAAACAGGTCGACCAGATTCACAAACAGTTTCAACGCGAGCTGGCCAGTTACATGATCGAGAATCCGAACAACATCACACGCTGTCTCAACTTGATGGTCGTTTCGAAAAGTCTCGAACGCATCGCCGATCACGCGACCAACATCGCCGAGGAAGTTGTTTACCTTTGCGAAGCCGAAGACATCCGTTACCCGCGCCAAACGCAATGAGCCAAAAAATTCTCATCGTTGACGACGAGCCGGATAATTTGGAGTTGGTCGCTTACAATTTGAAACAGGCGGGTTTCAACGTCGTC
>JAICXV010000626.1 GCA_025934545.1 Verrucomicrobiia bacterium | reverse complement strand
ATTTTGAAAAACGCCCTATAACAAACAAAAGCAAACCTATGAAAAAGATCATTGTTCGTATCATTCTCGCGGTGGTGATCCTCGTGATTCTCCTTGTCGCCGTGTGCTGGATATTCCTTGGCAGCATCGTCACCAAAGGCGTGAACACCGTCGGCCCGACGGTCACCAAAACGGACGTCAAACTCGGTGGTGCGAGCGTCTCGATTCTGTCAGGGAGCGCGACCTTGAGCGATCTGTTCGTTGGCAACCCTGAAGGCTACAAAACCGCTTCGGCGATTAAGGCGAATAAAATTTCCGTCTCGCTGAAACCAATGTCCATTTTCGGTGACAAAATTATCGTTCATAGCGTGAACGTGCAGGCGCCGGACATCAATGTTGAAGGCGGTATCACGCAGAATAATCTGACCAAGATATTGGATAACACCCAGGGCAGCGCGTCTCAGGCCGAAACAAAAAAGAACCAGCCCGAGAGCCAGAAAAAAGCGCCTGAAGAAAAAGCGGCGCGCAAAATGGAAGTCGATGATTTCGTCATCAGCGGCGCGAAGGTGCATTACACCGGTTCGTTAAGTGGCGGAAAAACGATCACCCTCCCGATCCCCGATATTCACCTGTCAAATTTGGGCACCGGTCCGGAAGGAATCACCGCCGCAGATTTGACCAAACGCGTCATGGACGCAGTTGTCTCTTCTGTTGGACCCGCGCTGGCAAGTTCCGCCAGCGAACTCGGCAAGGGGGCGACCGATTTGATCAAAGGCGCCGGCGGCACGGGGACATCGGTGCTCACAAACGCAACCAAAGGCCTCAAGAGTTTCTTTGGCAAATAACGTGAGGACGGTCGGCATCATCCCCGCGCGCTATGGTTCGACGCGATTTCCCGGCAAGCCCCTCGCGTTGATTGCGGGCAAACCGCTCATTCAGCATGTTGTCGAGCGCTGTCAAAAGTCGAAAAAGTTGAGCGAAGTAGTCGTCGCGACCGACGACACGCGAATTTGGGAAGTGGCGCAGAATTTTTGTAGGGTAGAAATGACCGCGCCGGAACATCCGAGCGGCTCAGACCGCATTGCCGAAGTGGCGCGCAATTGTTCCTGCGATGCGGTGGTGAACATACAAGGCGACGAACCACTGATCGATCCGCGCGTGATTGATTCAGTCGTGGACGCTTTGCACGATTGTGAAATGTCGACTGCGGCCACGCAGATTCGCGATAACGGCGAGTTGGACAACGCGAATGTTGTGAAGGTGGTAGTGAACGTAGCGGGCCGTGCCATGTATTTTTCGCGTCGGACGATTCCGTTTTTGCGGGATGCGAAAGGAGAAGCGCTGAAGGCATTTCCTTTTCTAAAGCACCTTGGTATTTATGGTTATCGGCGTGACACTTTGTTGAAACTGGTGAAGCTTCCGATATCCGCATTGGAGCAAGCCGAGAAATTGGAGCAATTGCGTGCGTTGGAGAACGGCATTTCGATTGCCGTGCGGGTGGTGGAGTATGATAGCGTTGGCGTCGACATTCCGGCGGACGTGGCGCGTGTTGAAAAACTTTTGCAGCAGAAATGAAATACATCTTTGTTACGGGCGGTGTGGTGAGTTCATTGGGCAAAGGCCTGACGGCTGCGTCGCTCGGCACGCTTCTCGAGAACCGCGGACTAAAGGTCACGCTCCAAAAATTTGATCCGTATCTCAACGTCGATCCCGGCACCATGAGCCCTTACCAGCACGGTGAAGTTTACGTGCTCGATGACGGCGCTGAAACGGACCTCGACCTCGGCCACTACGAGCGTTTCACCAACGTGAAACTCACGCGTTTCAACAACCTGACCAGCGGCCAGGTTTACCAGACGGTTTTAGACAAAGAACGACGTGGTGATTATCTCGGCAAAACTGTCCAGGTCATCCCGCACGTCACTGACGAAATCCAAAACCGCATCCGGCTATTGGCCGAACAGAGCAAACCTGACGTCGTCATTACCGAAATCGGCGGCACTACCGGCGACATTGAGGGGCTGCCGTTCCTTGAAGCCATTCGCGAATTTGCGTTGGGCGTCGGTTACAACAACGCGATCTTCGTCCACGTCACCTACGTTCCTTTCATCAAAGCGGCGGGCGAATTGAAGACGAAGCCGACCCAACAATCCGTCGCCAAACTGCGCGAAATCGGTATCACGCCGCACATTTTGGTCTGCCGTTGTGACCGCCCGCTCGACAAAGAGCTCCGCCAAAAAATCTCGCTGTATTGCAATGTTCCCTACGAAGCCGTCATCGAGGAACAAGACGTCGAACATAGCATTTATGAAGTTCCGCTCATGCTGCAACGCGAGTGCGTTGACGACATCGTTTGCAAACTGCTGCAATTGGATGCCCCGCCTGCAAACATGTCGCATTGGCAGGAAATCATTCGCAAATTGATCGCGCCGCAACATCGCGTACGCATCGGCGTCGTCGGCAAATACACCGAACTCCAAGACGCCTACAAATCCGTTTACGAAGCCATCACGCACGGTGGAATCGCCAACGATTGCGGCGTTGAAATTCAAAAAGTCGAATCCGGCGAAATCGAAAAGTTTGGCCCCGCCAAAGTCTTGGAAGGCCT
>JAICXV010000285.1 GCA_025934545.1 Verrucomicrobiia bacterium | reverse complement strand
GTTCACGCAGGAGTATGAGATGTTCGAATGGAACCTCGGCCCGACCTTCAGCTACGCCGAAATGGCGGCGCTGATTGCGCCGCGTCCGTTCATGGTCGAACGCGGCCACGGCGACGGCGTCGCGCCCGACGAATGGGTCGCGGAAGAATATTCGAAAGTGCGTCGCTTCTACGACAAGCTGGGAATCGGCGACCGAACGGAAATAGAATTCTTCAACGGCCCGCACACCATTCACGGCGTAGGAACATTCGAGTTTTTAGACAAGCACCTGCGACATTAAAACGTCGCGAAGCGTCCTGGAGTGCGCCGTGGTCCGGCGCTTTTGTTTTGTGTAGCGCCGCAAGTAAACCCAAAGCGCCGGACCCCGGCGCAGTCCAAGACGCTAGCGCGCAATTCGTAAATCAAATCCGTTTTGGCGGACTGAGGGAGAAACCGGAAGAATGTTGCGCGTAGGCGAGCGCGAGCGCTAAAGCATCGGCCTCATCCGGTCCAGGTAATTCCGGCAGATGCAAAATACGTTGGACCATTTTTGCAACGGCGAGTTTTTGCGCCGCACCGTATCCGACGATCGCCTGCTTAACCTTTCGCGGCGCGATCTCGTAAATCTCGAGTCCCCTCTCGGCGATACAGGCCAGCGCCGCCCCGCGCGCCTCGCCCATGATGAGTGTCGTCTGCAAATTTTGCGCGTAAAACAACGCTTCAACGGCGCACACGGTCGGTTGACCTTTCGTCAATGCCACCCGCAACTGTTGTGAGATCGCGACCAAACAACGCGAGCGATCCCAACCGGCCGGGCACTTGACCGTCCCGTAGGCGATGGCAACCGGATGCGGTTTGGCGAGCCGGATAATCCCGTAACCGGTCCCGCGCAATGAAGGGTCGAGCCCGAGAATAACTTTGTGCGCTGACCTGGAAGAAATAGACGACGCCACCGCCGGCTCCGGCGAACGCTTGCCGCCGACGCGCGTTTTGAGCTGTTCGAATTGTTGCGGAGTGATGCCCATCGCCTAATCCAATAGAGACTTGGTCCCTTGGGGTAACACCGTAAATCGTATCGTATTCATGAATTTAGCTAACAGCGATTTTACGCGTCGACTGATTCCGGTTTTCGGCGGCTTTAACTATAACGCCCGCCAGAATGCATAGAAGCCCTAGTACCGCTAAGGCGCTGCTGATAATGATACCAATTTGACGATCCTGCATTAAACCGATGTTGTGAATTCTAACGTGTTCGTTCACAGCAACAGTTGTGTCAAAAAAATGCCCGTAATATGTTAGGCCGATTGCTCCTGCGAGTAACATTAATCTGCCGGTGTACGACAAAACTGTTATCCGGGTCGGTGATGGAGAAATCAAGATGCGTATTATCAACGCCGATGAAATCATAACTGTCATGCCGAAAAGAGTGTACCAGGCGAATGCCAACTTAAGTTGAATTTTTAACGCTGCGGGCAGCCAACTTGTGCCTTGCACCAACGGGCTAAGATAAGTCATCACGAGCAGCGACGCGAACATGCCGATGACGATTGGTGTTGATCGGCCTTTTTTCCAAAAGACTGCCAGCAGCAGTCCGCCGAGCAATGCGCCGCTGGTCAGGCCGCGCAATTTGAAAGCGATGTCCAAAACCGAAGTGACCTGTCGTGTCCAATAGGCGACGAAAATCAACAGTGCTGCCCAAACGATGGTCGAGGTTTTACTGAAATGGAGGAAGAATTCGTCGGACTTGTGCGGCAATGCTTTTTTGAAGAAGTCCATTGTTGAGACTGATGAGAGCGAGGTTAGCGCGGAACTGACGGAGGACATCGCGGCTGACAGGATCGCGACGATGAGGAAGCCTTTCAAAATGTGCGGCACGCCGGAGAGCATGAAGATTGGATAGACGAAGTCGTTCTTGCTGATGCCGGGGCGTGCTTCGGGCAACGGAATCGGCATCGGGTTGTGTTGGTAATAGGTCCAGAGCATCGCGCCGGTGAGGAGGAAGACGAAGAATAATGGGAAGACGACGATGGCGCTTAAGGTGAGGGCTTTCCGGCCGTCGGTGACAGTTTTGCAAGCGAGCACGCGTTGAACGATGAGTTGTTCCGCGCCGTGGCTGGACATAACCATGACGGTGCCGCCAATGACGCCCATCCAGATATTGAATGGGTCCTCGAACAATTGTTTCCAGCCAAGCCATTGATGCGTGTTGGGATCGAAGTTTGAACTAAACCACTCGAGCTTGCCGTGGGTGCTGGCGAAATTCCAAACTTCGCTCCAGCCGCCGGGGAAGAGATGTGGAATGTAGAAAATTGTGAAGAGGCCGCCAAGGACGAAGAGGCCGAATTGCGCGGCATCGGTCCAGATGACGGCTTTGACGCCGCCGAAATAAGTGTAAATCAGCGACAGGACGACGAACAAAACTATCGACCAGCCTTCGCCGATGCCAAGGATGAGTTGCAGCGGAATGCAGGCGACGAAGACGCGCACGCCGGCGGCGAGAGTTTCGCTCAGCAGGAAAAATCCTGCGGCGGTTTGGCGTGCGGGTTGGCCGAAGGTGTTGGCGAGGATTTGGTAAGGGGAATAAATTTCGCCTTTGAAATAATGCGGCACGAGGACAACGGCGAGGATGACGCGGGCAATGACGTAGCCGATGATGAGTTGCATCATGCCGAGATTTCCAGCGTAAGCTAAACCGGGGACGCCGATGATGGTCAGCGCGCTCGTTTCGGCGGCGACGATGGAAAGGCCGATGCCCCACCATGGAATATCTTTGCTGCCGAGGAAATAATCGCGGGTGTTGCGCTGGTCTTTTCCAAACCAACTGCCCAGCACAATAATTCCAAGAAGGTAAGCGACAATGACAGTCCAGTCGCCAGCGTTCAGAAAAGATTTTGCCATTGGCGCTGTATTGTGGGGAACGCTCGCGCGAGTCGCGAGAAAAAATCGCTCTTACTTCACCGCAAGGAACGGCGAATCCTGCGGGGCGAGAGTTTTCTCGATCGAAGCAGGAAGATCAGCCAGCACTTTGTCGGCAATGTGCCGGCAGTCCGTGGGATTCAAACCCGCGCGACGGGCGGCGATTTCGGCGAGCGCGAACATGGTTTGTTCAGCGTAATGGCCCAAGCCTTGTCGGAGCGGAAGGGAATAAATGAACAAGGTCAATCCGTAGACCAACGTGTGCCAGCCTTGAGCCTGGCCGGGGTCGATGGCCGCCAAATAACGTTGCACGACGCGTTGATCGCGCATGGGGCGCAATGCGGCCAACTGCACCCGGCCGATTTCACGACTCGGCGTCGCGAAAAATGTCAGCAACGGCTCGTTCGCGAGTTCTTGATCCAGCGCAATTAATTCGCGGGTTTCGTTCCGCGAAGCGTGCGTCCAGGCGCGGGTGATGGCCGGAAGTTCGATCGGCAAAAGGATTCGTTGAGCGTAGGTCTGGAGAAATCTTTGCAATGTATCGGTGTCGCAAATCAACTCGGGGTTGAGCGCGGGGGCGAGCGTCATGAGTTCGGCGGGCCGGCCGATCTGTTCGAGCAGACCGGTCAGGTCGCCGAGCAAGTTGTGGAATCGTCGCTGAGACCGCGTCTCTGCAGCCAACTCCAAAGGGCTCTTTTGGGTTGAACTCATGTTTCATGATACCCTGCTACATCCGTGCAAATGTCGCTAGATTTTAAAGTGCTTTTTGGAAAATTTTTAAGTTGATTTGCATGGTGCAGCCACTTTTGTACATCGCATGAATTCGGCCCGAGCCACTTTTCCAATCGAGGATTACGACCTCGACGCGACGCTCAGTTCCGGCCAGGCGTTTCGATGGAAACAAATGGATGGCTGTTGGGAAGGTGTTATCGGCGCGCATTGGGTTCGTCTGCGAATTGAAGGCAGCAGTCTCGTTGCGGAAACGGCGGAGCCAGTAAACGATTGGAATTGGCTGCGATATTATTTGCAGTTGGACGTAAACCTTCCCGCAATCATCGCAACGTTTCCGGAAGACGAACCAATGCAGGCTTCGCTTCAGTCCTGTCAAGGGTTGCGTTTGTTGCGTCAGGATCTCTGGGAATGTCTGGCGTCGTTTATTTGTTCGTCGACAAAACAGATTGTGCAAATTCAGCAGATCATCGCTGCGCTTTGCAAAACGCACGGAGCCGCGTTACCGGTGCCCTCCGGGCATCTCGCGGCAAATCGCTTTCCAACGGCAGAACAAATCGCCGCGCTAACCGAACAAGAATTGCGCAATTGTAAAATGGGTTTTCGCGCGCCGTATTTACTCGGGACGGCACGAGCGATTGTGAATGGTGAAGTCGATTTGGAGGCGATTCGGAAAATGGAACTGGGCCGAGCGCGAGAGGAATTGGTCAAGTTTCCGGGCGTGGGAGTGAAAATTGCCGATTGCGTTTTATTATTCGCTTACGGTTTCGACGAGGCATTTCCGGTTGATGTCTGGATTATGAAAGCTATCCAACAACTTTATTTTCCTAAGCGGCGGGCTTCGTTGAAGCGCCTGCGTCATTTCACCCAGACGCACTTCGGCCCACATGCTGGATACGCGCAGCAATATTTGTTTCATTATATGCGCGTGAAAAAGAGACAACCAATAGATCAACACACATAGAGAAAATGAATCTGTGTGCATCGGTGTTTATCTGTGGTTAACTTTCGTTTTATGGCTACATCGTTGAAGAACAAATGGGTTTTGATCACGGGCGCATCGAGCGGCTTCGGTGCGGCGGCAGCGCGGGCGTTT
>JAICXV010000355.1 GCA_025934545.1 Verrucomicrobiia bacterium | reverse complement strand
CGTTGGGTCCGGCAGCACGAGAAGATTCGTTAAAAACAGATCGCCGAACAGCAGATTGCTGTTGATCGTCAAACCGCTCAGCACTTCGGGCTGCCGTCCCACCTGGACACCGTAGGAACCGGAGACATAATCAACAATTTGTTTTTCATACTGACCCTGGAAAGTCACGCCGAACGGATCATAAATGTCGAATGGATCGTAAGGCTTGTAATTCAAGGCGAGGAACGTGTTGAAGTTCGTGTCATCGAACACCCATTCGAAGGGCGTTGCCGTGGTCACTTCAAAGGAGGATGGCCGTCCAAGTTTGTTCAGATCCGCAGCGTTTGTATCAACACTAATCGCATGCTGGAAGGCTCCGTCATCGAGCAGATAAAATGCGTTCGTAACCTGCAATCCGGTGGCAATGTCGTTGGTCAGCGTCGCAAATTGAACGATTGCTTCAGAACCATTCTGATTGAAATTCGTCCCGAGGATTATGTGCGAAAAATCAAAGCCGAACCGGACATCAACCTTGATGTCTGGATCGTTTGCATTCGTTTTAACAAAGACAATGTTGAAGAAAAAGTTGGTGCCCTGTTGGTAGGCGAATTCTCGAGCGTCAAAGTCGGGGTTGCTACCGCCAAAGAACAAAGTCGTAAACGGAACAGAAACAAACCCCAACACGCCCCCGCGGAACTGAACCAGCTCAGGTGGAGAAAATGGTTCCGGATTTGGTCCGGGAACAGCAAGCGTCAGCGTATCCAACTTGCCCCCCGGGTTGGCGCCCCAATACAAATCGTAAACCTGCGGCGGATTAACGTAGCTTTGGAAACCAATCAGGCCGCGACCGGTTGTTGAATTGAGGACGTTGAAAAAATTGCTGCTGGACACGAGCACGTTCGTATTCAAATCGGATACATCGCCCGCGATCAACGTGCCGTGAGATAGGTCTACGTTCTTACCGGCGAGTTTCATCAGGCCGACGTTCCCAACCGCTAGCGTCCCCGAGTTCTGAATGTTGGTGGCGCTGATCAGCATGTAAGAAGCAGGAGTCGTCGTTGGTCCAAAGCCGAGAAACCCGCCGAAGCCAAAGAACGGATTGAAAAACTGTATCGGGCTGTCCAAACCAACAATCGAACCGCGATTAAAAAAGTTGGCCTGAGGACGACGTGTTCCTCTTTTTTCATCAACGGTATCGAACCGGAAACCGACCTGCCCCGACATGTCGCCAATGTTTGTAAAATTAACAACACTGGTGGCATCGAATGGATAGGTGGTCAGGATCTCATCAAACACACCGTTATTGATCCAGGTCACTGCATCAATTACCGGGACGTTGTTACTCCCTGAATAGACGCCAAAGGTATTGGTAATCGTCGCCGTTGCGTGCGCGCACCACGGCATCGCGATCACCATCGCTACCGCCCACATGACCCGTCTGCGAATGAATTGGGTAAAAAATTGGATCATAACTAAAACGGCGGATTGAACACGTTGAGATCCGGTGGCGGCTGCAGGCGCGCGTTCAAAACCTGCGCTTCAATATCCATGATGCTCGTGCCGTTGGGATAAATCACCGGATCATTGGTTGAACCATCAAACGACGCCCATTGGAACGAGGGCGTTGCGGTTGTCTCATCAAGGAAAAACGGGGTCGAGTTCAGCAACAAAGGACCTACTTTGTTGAAAATGATCGTTGCCTGCGGAGCGAAAGCGCCCGGCCCAGCGCCGTCTCCATTAATTCCGCCGAGCAGGCTATTTGTAATAACAATCGGGGCTGACCGCTGATAAGTTGAGTTAAACAAACCACCGGTCAGATCCTGAGCTTTAAATACAATATCGGGCTGGAGGATGTGTCGTTGGATCGTTTGGCTCACCAGGTGAAAATTGGTGATAACGGGCACCGTGAAACGAATGGTTCGAGGAGTAAAGGCGGTGCCCAACACCGAGTCGAATGACGTCTTCACGAACGTGATTTTTTCGACGCCACCACGCAACGCCGCGGTGTTTGTTTGGAGCAGATTCGTGAACAGGTTATTGACCGGCGTCCACGGGCTGACGATAGGCAACGCAACGGAGTCGCTTGGCAGCGATTCGTTGTTGAAATTGTCATGACGATACAGATAGCGCAACCCACCCATGTCATCGCGCGTGATGTTCAGATAGTGTCCCCCGTAAACCAACCCTTCCTGGGTCGCCACGGCGGTAAATTGGAATGCCGTCGTATTGGCAACTCGCTCAATAGCGTCCGCTTCCTGGAAGGCTGGGCAAAGATCCGCAATGTTATATGTGTATAACGTGCCGTTAACGAAGTGAGTTGGCTCAAACGTCACCGGGTCGAAATTGCGAATGACTGTCGCATAGTCGAAACTGCACGCAACGGGCGGAAACGCTATACGGTCATGCAATTCAAATACGTGTGTTTCACCGAAAAGGCCCATGCGTTCCAGCATGATGCTCAGCACCGTCGATTTGAGGTCGATCAACTGCAACGCCTGGGCACGCTGATTTATCCGCTGATTGCCTTCCGTCAAAAATGCCGAAAGGTCCGAACTCGTGCTGGAGACGGGCGGCAAGCGGTTTAAAATCGCCATCGCCTGGTCGATCGCCTTGGCGCCGTTCGCTCCGAAATAATCGTAGAACGAAGAGTCGATCGCGTAGGTAATGATCGGCGTGTTCAAACGAAATTCGTCCCCGAGATTTTTTGAACCTCCAAGGTCCGTCGTGCCAAAATAATCAATCGCCGGTGGTCCGACTCCATCGAACGCAAATTGGAAGGTGTCGGATTGCGCGCGATTTACCGCGCCGTAAAACCAGCGTGCGACGTGATTCTTGTCCTGTGTTTGCCAGGGTTCGATTGGGCCGTAGAACGAAAACCCGAATGCGTTCTGCACGAGCAGCAAGGCCCACACTGTCAGGCCGCTCAATTTTTTCGTGGTTGAAAACATATACGCGTCTCTATGGGGAAGTCAGCACATAGGTCTGGCCATAAAGGTCAAACCCGTAATTCGCAACAAAGCTCGTCCAGGCAACGAGAAACCGGTCGCTTCCGTTCCACGCCACCGCCGGTTGCAATTGTTGGCTGATCCTAGTGGTATTCACCATCATTTCAGGACCGGCCAACTGGTTGCCTCCCAGCAAAAATTGTCCAAATACGCCTTCCCTCGATCCGTCTTGTCCCATGCTCGTCCACACCACCAAACAACCGCTCGGACAAGCGGCGATTTTCGGCTGGTACTGATCGCCGAAACGGAAGGTGTTGATAATAAACTCATCGGCCTTGGGAGTGCCATCCGACATAAAGGAACGGCCCGCGCAATCCCACGCGTTGGTGCGGTCCATCCAATTGCGTTCGCTCCACACGACCGTAAATCCGCCGTCAGACAAACCAGCAACTTGCGGGTCTGAGCAAACATTTGTCCCGGAATCGACGCGAAATTCATCAGTCACAGCCGTCCCTGTCGAGGTGAAAATCCGGCCGTAAATATCAATACTATTGACGGCGCGTTGCTGTTCGGAAACCCAGGTGACGACGAAATTGCCGCTCGCCAGAAGCGCAACCGCAGGATTGCGGCGGTTGCTGCGTGCAGCACGGGTGCTGGTCGTATCTTTAAATTGGTTAACCTCAAACTCACGCACTGGCGTCAAGCCACCGGCCGCACCAATCTTGCGCGCGAATACTCCGTTCGGACAACCATCCTGCCAAGCGCTTTGCCAGACAATGATGGCGCTTCCATCGGCGAGGGCCGCGACTGCCGGATGTGATTGCGCGTCTTTGATGTAGGTATTCACCCGCGTGTCAACCGTTGTGAAAGTGCCACGGCTATTCATGACCCGCGCGTAAATGTCCGGCGTTCCAAGCGCCATACTTTGCCAGACAAACACGGTTGATTGATTTGCCAGTGTCGCGACTTGCGGCGTGATTTGGTCGCCAACAGCCACGCGATTGACAGTGATGGGTGTTGGCGAAGCCGTAAATGAGCTATCAATAAACCGGGTCGCGCTTATCCCCGCTCCGCTTCGGTCGTTGCCTTCCCAAGCAATCACGCCGCCATTAGGGGTTAATGCAAGAGCGGGATAGACCTGATCGCCACGAACATTGCCCAGGATCGGGAATTCGCTTCCCGACGGAGAAACGTAATTGCCAGCAAGAGAGCTCGACGTAGTTGAAGT
>JAICXV010000320.1 GCA_025934545.1 Verrucomicrobiia bacterium | reverse complement strand
TTGACTGGAAGGATCCGGCGCGTAAAGAAGCCCTTGTGCTTTCACCGCATTCGTCACCCAGGCATTGACGCAACCCGCTTCAACCAGCGCGCGCCGATTTTGATAATCCACGTTCAGAATCCGATTCATCCGCGCCACCGAAATCATGACGCCGCCGGTGACCGCCAATACCGATCCGCTCAGACTCGTCCCGGCGCCGCGTGGAATAACCGGCACATTCAATTCCGCGCAAAGTTTGGCGATCGTCGCCACCTCATCCGTTGTGCGCGGAAGAACAACTGCCGTCGGAAGATTTTTCTCAATCGTGTAAGCGTCGCATTCGTAGACCAGCAGCTCCTTTGGATTATCGACGACACCATCGTCGCCAACAATCGCGCGCAATCGCGCGCCAAGGGCAGAGTGATTTACGTTGTGCGATGAACTCACCACCGGAGCGTATCAGTTCAAACCAGAATTCCCATTCTGAATTCGCACTTCGGAATACCGCATTAAAAAGAGGGGCCCCTCACCTTGAGCAATAGTGGGATGCTGGGTGAAGGGCCATTTCCGCATTCGCAACACTGTATCAAGCAAACGGCGTGCCGACCGCAGATGTTGCGATGTCAACTACTTAGATAATTGCGCGACAGCCTCTTTCATCTCTTTGAGATGAACATCCGCGCTCGGGTTGTCCGTGATATGCGCAATCTTTCCGTCCTTATCGATCAAAAAGCTCACGCGACGCGCCATCGTCGGACGTTTCGGCATCCGCGCGCCGTAGGTATCCGCAATCTTGCCCTTCGTATCGACGAGCAACGGGAAGTTCAGGTTGAACTTCGAAATAAACTTCTGATGGCTGTCGGCGTTATCGAAACTGACGCCGAGCACCTGCACATTGTCCTTTTCCAAATCGCTCATGCGATCGCGCAGGCCGCACGCTTCTTTGGTGCAACCCGGTGTATCATCTTTCGGGTAAAAATAGAGCAAAACGATCTTCTTACCTTCGATATTGTGGAGGTCCCAGGTTTTGCCGGTTTGATCTTTGGCACTGAATTCCGGTGCTTTATCGCCGACTTTCGGCACAGCCACGGCCGAAATCGCCAATGACAGCGCGAGTGAACAAATTAAAGGCATTCGCATAGATGGAGAATACATACTGCTTCCCCGAAGCCTGTCAACTCAGCGCTTACGGAGCGCGGACTTCAGTCCGCTTCAAGGTCGTGTTGTCTTTCGCGTCGAATTGAGAGGGCAAGCGAAGCGGACTAAAGTCCGCGCTCCGAGTACAAAAAAATGGAGCGAGCGAAGGGATTCGAACCCTCGACACTCACGTTGGCAACGTGATGCTCTACCAGGCTGAGCTACGCTCGCTTCCGAGGGTCAAACAGTAGCCGAAATGAACTTGAACGCAAGCCTCATTTTGCCGCCGCTTTGTGAGGATGGTGGTGATGAAAAAGCCGCTCTTTATTGACGTAAAGGTACCAGACAATCACCACGTTACAAAGCATTACGCCCAGCATATACCACGAAAAATTCTTCAACAGCTCGCGACATTCCAGCGGAATGAAAAACACTGATTCGCCAATGGACAGCCATCCGGCCCACGTGATCCGAAAAGCCAGACCCGTTCCTTCCACCAACGAAAACAAACTATAAATACACGTGCCGATGGCCGCGTGGATCATTTGGATCTCCGTAATATTCGCGACTTTGGCGGCGAGCATTTGGAAAAACCGGTTGCCCGGATGAACTCGCAGAAAATCCATCAGCTTCTGGAATTCCACGGGCAGATTGTTGTTCGATAGAACGTAGACAACGATCGCCAGGGTCAAGAAAAGCGCGCCCTTCGCGAGCTTAAAAATAATAATCAGGTAAAGCGTTGGCGCATGGGTGTACTGGACAAACACCTTTAGCAAATAGCCGAGCACCGCCAGTTCCACGGCGATAAATGTCCCGAAGGATATTTTGTTGAGTTGACCTTGGATAAAAAGCGCAAGATGGATTGCCACGACGCCAAGTAAAAGAATCCAACAAGCGGTTGTCACCGCCTTGTCTCTCGGCGACATTCGCTGGAATTGCTCCCCGGTCTCAACCGGAGCCGCGACATCGGCTGCTTTTTTTTCGTCCAACGGCATCTACCGTACCTTTTCCAATAGGACACCCAACAAATCTTTTATGTTCACCCGCGTTTGGGTCATGGAATCGCGGTCGCGTAGAGTTACTGTATCTTTCTGGTCCGGCGCATTTTCGCCGAGCGTCTCGAAATCAATCGTCACACCGAACGGCGTTCCCGCTTCGTCCTGCCGACGATAACGTCGGCCAATCGCGCCTGCTTCATCATAGAAAACGGTCATGTGTGGACGAAGTAAGTCACGCACTTCCATCGCTTTTTTGACGAGTTCGGGCCGGTTCTTCAGCAATGGAAACACGGCCACTTTAATTGGCGCGATGCGCGGATGGAACTTCAAGACAATGCGCTGTTCCATTTTGCCTTTTTCGTCCGGCGCTTGTTCTTCAGCGTAGGCGTTGCAAATCAAAGCCAGCGTCAGGCGATCGACACCGGCTGACGGCTCGATGACGTGCGGGACGTAATTTCCTTTCGCTAGACCAGCGGCGTCTTCTTTGGCGGTGCGTTCGGCTTGTTCGGCTTGAACGCCAGTCTTCGTCAAATACTTAAAGCGCGTCTCGTAATAGCGCTTGGTGAGGTCGGTTTGTTTCTCAGGCGTGAGTTTCGCCCAGCTGATTTTCAATTCTTCGTCGAAAACCCCTTGCGATTTGCCGGAGAAACGCTGGTGCTGCGACAAATCGAAATCGCTGCGCGCGGCCACGCCTTCGAGCTCTTCGCCCATCAATTCGCCTTTCTCGTTCTTTTTGCTGAACGGGAACTTGAACAAAATATCGACGGTCGCGCGCGCGTAATGCGCCAGCTCTTCCGGCTTTTGCCAATACTCAACCAACGTCGTGCGCGGCAGGCCGATGTTTTCGTAGAAACGAATGCGTTCTTCGACCCAATACTGATGCCACATCTGCCAACCCCAATTCGTCTGCGGCTCGCCCGGATGTCCCGGACCTTTGGGTTTGGCGACTTCGCCGCAAATCGCTTCGACCGCTTCGTCGGGGCGAATGAAAAATTCCAATTCCATCTGTTCGAACTCGCGCGAGCGGAACGTAAAATTGCGCGGCGTGACTTCATTGCGGAACGCTTTACCGATTTGGCAAATACCAAACGGCACTTTTTGGCGCGAGGTTTCGAGCACGTTCTTGAACTGTGCGAAAATGGCCTGGGCCGTTTCGGGACGCAGGTAGGCGACATTGTCTTCGCTCTCAACCGGCCCGACAAACGTTTTGAACATCAAATTAAACGGACGCGGATCGCTCAAGCGCGCGCCACTATCAGGACTGTAAAGGGTCGACTTGTCGACCTTCGCCGGCTCACCGTTATCGATTGGTTCGGGCGCAGCCAGGCCGCGCAATTGATAAAACTGCTTGGCGACTTTCAGTGCCGATTCCTTCGGCTTGCCAGCCGGAACCATTACTTCAAAAGCGTCAGCGCTGGTTTTGCCCGAGGCATCTTTCGCGCCGGAAAATTTATAAACGATGCCGCTGGATTCCTCGACCTGGTCGGCGCGGAAACGTTTCTTCGTCACCGGACATTCCACCATCAAATCGGCAAACGTCTGCACGTGCCCGGACGCTTCCCAAATCCGCGGGGACATGATGATCGTCGCTTCGAGGCCAGCGACGTCTTCCCGTTGCTGCGTCATGCTGCGCCACCATTGGTCTTTGACGTTGCGCTTCAGCTCGGCGCCGAGCGGGCCGTAATCCCAAAAACCGTTGATGCCGCCGTAAATTTCCGATGACTGAAAGACAAAGCCGCGCCGCTTACAAAGCGAGACAATGCGTTCCATCAAATCATTCGTTTTAGGGTCGGCCATAGAGCGGAATAGCTTTCTGTAATAGGGGTGCTAAGTCAAGATTCTGCGTCTGAACGCGGGTTGCTTTTGTAGCATAGCTTTTTTACATTTTCAGGTTTCAGTTGGTGGGATACTTGGCATTGATTGGTATTCTGGCAATTCGTTCCAATTCCAGGGACGTTCCTCGATCGGTACGAATTTGGGCGTGTTCGTGGTGTTGGGACCGCGGGTCGACGGTTGAACGTCATCGGTTGCCGACGCTGGTTGAGTTTTCGGAGAGCCGGTTTTTAACCGGCATTCATTGGACTTTCGCTTTGACGTCCGGTTGGATACCGGCGCTCCAGCAGACACGGACTCGCACGGGCCTGCACCGATATTCACGGACTCAGAGGAGAACGAGGCGGCGCTATCGTCCCTTGTATCTTGTCTTCGTTCTGGATTCTTCGCTGAATGCAGATGCTCTGGCTGGCGTTGCAACGCCAGCCAGAGCGAGCTAGGCC
>JAICXV010000137.1 GCA_025934545.1 Verrucomicrobiia bacterium | reverse complement strand
TCCTTTCGATTTGACTGAAGTGATCGCGGCGATCGCGCCGCGCGCGGTGTTTTCCAACAGCCCCAAGTATGATGCGAATTTTGAGATTACAGGTGTGCGCTCGGCCACGCCTGAGATTGAATCGGTCTACAAACTTCTCGGCGCGTCGGATCGGTTTGTCGTGACGAGTCCGGATTGCGAACATTCGTTTCCGACGAAAATCCGGCGGGAGGCGTATCGGTTTATTGAAACGAGTTTCGCGAAGCAATGAACCGAACCTTGGGCTGGTAATCGAACACCCAACATCCGACGTAACCGGCGCCGCGGTTAACTGAAGTGCTATAACTTTGACAGGGGGCTGCCGTTTCTTTAACGTCGTAGTCGCGGCCACGGTTTCCTTTGGAGGTGGGAAGACGAGCCGCAATTTTCTACCGTTGGGCAACACCGCTGCCCTGCGGAATTCTTTCTGCCGACGATATCAGGGCGGCTGTTCCGAAAGCTTTTTAGACCGAGCCGGGCGCGAGGCTGCGAGTCAGTGCATGGAAATCATACATGAAAACTAAGCAATCATTTTTTGCAGTCGGCCTGGCGTTGATCGGGCTGGCGACGGTCCAATCGGCGACTGCGCAATTCAATTATACCGACAACGGAAATGGCACTTGCACGGTGACTGGTTACACTGGCGGTGGCGGCAACGTAGCCATTCCTGGAACGATCAGCAATCTTACGGTCGTCAGCATTGGGCCTTCTGCGTTTTCCCTTAACCACGCTTTGACTGGCATCACGATCCCGACGAGCGTTGTGAATATCGGCGCTAGTGCGTTCGCCAATTGCGATCACCTCGCCGCAGTTGCGATTCCAGATAATGTCACAGACATCGGCGACGGCGCGTTTGAGGGATGTTATCTCATGAACAGCCTGGTCATTGGGGCCAATGTGGTGAATATCGGGAATCATGCGTTTGAATTCTGCTATCATGTGACGGCCCTGACGATTCCCGACAGGGTCAACAGCCTGGGAACGTATGCGTTTAATAATTGCTTCGGCCTGACGAGCATTACTTTGGGCACAAACCTCGCGACGATCGGGCCAGGTGCGTTTGGAGGCTGCGATAGTTTTACGGCTATCACGATCCCCGCGAGTGTCTCGTCCATCGGCAGCGGTGCGTTTACCAACTGCTATGACCTAACCTCCGCGCTGTTTCTTGGTAACGCGCCACCGGATGCGGGCGATGCGTTTCTCCAAGACAATAGCGCAATCGTTTATTATCTCTCGGGAAACAGCGGCTGGGGCTCGGTCTATGGCGGAGCTCCGGTGCAATTGGTCACGCAACCGGGTTTCAATTACACGGTCACCAACGGCCAAATCACTATAACGGGCTATACCGGTGGACCCGGCGTTGTGACTGTTCCCAGCACGATCGGCGGCCTAGCCGTAACAGGCATTGGACCCGCCGCGTTTAATGCGAAAACCGCTGTCACCGGAATTGCGTTTCCTGACAGCATCACCAGCATCGGGCCGTACGCGTTTGCGTACTGCAGCGGCCTGTCCAGCTTCACAATCCCAAATGGCGTTTCCAATATCGCCAGCAATGCGTTCCAGAATTGCACGGGCTTGACCAATGTCACCATCCCCATCGGCGTTACGAACATTCAAGACGAAGCGTTTTTCACGTGCACGAACCTGGGCAGCATCGTCATTCCTGCGGGCGTGACCAGCATCGGCGCGGATGTGTTTGCCGTTTGCTCTGCGCTGACGAACATCGTGATAGGCACTAACGTCGTGAGTATCGGAGACGACACGTTTGACTCTTGCACGGCCCTGAGCAGCATCATCATTCCCAACAGCGTCACGAATGTGGGGCCGGACATATTCGCTTTTTGCGCAGCATTGACCAACGTCAGCCTGGGCAACCAGCTTCCCGATATCGCAAACAGCATGTTTTTCCTATGCACCAACCTGCCCGGCGTCGCGATCCCCAATAGCGTCACCAACGTGGAAGCTTCCGCATTTTACGGCTGCGCCCGCCTAGCGGCGATTACGCTTCCAAATAACGTGAAGGCGCTCGGAGACCAGGCGTTTTATAACTGCACAAGCCTGGTGAACGTCATCATTCCCGCTAGCGTCAGCACTATCGGCAATAACGTATTTTGGTTGTCGAGCAATCTGGCCTCAATTTCGGTCGATGCGGCGAATCCCAATTACACCAGCGCGGATGGAGTTTTGTATGACAAGACTCAGTCTACACTTATTCAGTTTCCGGAAGGCAAAGGCGGCATTTACACCATGCCCAATAGCGTGACGAGCATCTCGCCGAATGCTCTTCAACTGAACGGAAAACTAACGGGCGTTACCATCGGCAACGGCGTCACGAGCCTCGGCGATTCCTTATTTTTCCAATGCACCAGCCTCGCCACCGTCACCATTCCCAGTTCCGTAACCAGCATCGGCAACAACGCGTTTCGATCGTGCGGCAAACTGGCCAGCGTGAATATTCCCGCCACTGTCACGAGCGTCGGAAACCTTGCGTTTCAACTCTGTGCCAGCCTGACCAGCATCACGATTCCGTCGAGTGTGACGACCATGGGAACTTCGGCATTTTTAGGGTGCAGCAATTTAGTGAGCGTCACCCTGCCGAATAACTTTGCAAACATCCCTTCGGGCATGTTCCGTTTTTGCACCCACTTGACGAGCATCACCATTCCGGGAAGCGTCACCAACATTGGGTCCGGCGCCTTGGCCGGCTGCACCAATTTGAACCAAATATATTTCGCAGGAGCCGCTCCCATTCTGGGCGCCAATGCCTTCGCTGGTGATTCACGGCTGACCATCTACTACTTGCCCAATACCACGGGGTGGAGTTCGCCCTTTGGCGGAATCACGGCTGTTGTGTGGGATCCGCAGGCGACTTCCTTCACAATGGCGGGTGGCCAGTTTGGATTCAACATCAGTGGGCCAACGAACGTCGCGATTGTCGTGGAAGCCGCCACCGACCTGTCTAATCCAACGTGGACGCCAATTTCGACGAACACTCTTTTGGGAGGCGTTTCCAGTTTCAGCGATGCGCAGGCTGGGAGTACTTTGCAGCGCTACTATCGTTTTCGTTCGCCATAGGTTAGCAGAACCACGATTGCATAAAATGGAACAGAGGCTTATACGCTGAGGGAAAATACCCTTGCATGATGGTGCGCAAACGGGGTAAAAAACAGTTAACCAAAAACCACTGGCTGCATGAAATCTCTTGTATTGGCCTTCATTATTTGCGCCGTCGCGACGGCGGGGCATGCGCAGAGTTATAGCATCGACTGGTACAAAATCGCCGGTGGCGGTGGCACGAGCAGCAACGGCACTTATGTTGTCAGCGGGACGATTGGCCAGGCTGATGCCGGTTCGATGAGCGGTGGCAATTATTCGCTGACTGGCGGATTTTGGAGTTTGATTTCTCTCGTCCAAACGGCCGGTGCGCCGACGTTGAGCATCACTTATTCGGGTGGCAACGCGATCGTGTCGTGGCAATTGCCCGCGCCTAATTATTTGCTCGAAAATAATCCGATCTGCACTACGAACGGTTGGGCGACGGTTTCCCAGGCTTCTTACGTCACGAATGGAAATACTGTTTCAGTGACGGTCACGCCGCCGCTGAACGGATCGAAATTCTATCGGATGCATGGGACGCAGTAATTCGTAACCCCGATTGTTAATCGGCTGTATCGCCGAATGGAATTCGGCGACGCCACCATGCTGACAGTTCGCCGATTGCCACTCGGCGCTACACCAAGCCGGACCATTTTCGGCCGACCCAATAGATCGTTAGCATTCCTAGAATTACCCCGCCCCACCACGGTTCGCTCCAGATGCGGATGCGGTTTTCTTTCGGCTTGGGTTCGGGTAATAACGAAATCTGTTCGATAACTTTGTTGAAGTCGTCGATGGAATAACTTGCACCGTGGGTGATCGATGCGATTTCGGCGAGGAGTTGTCCGTTGATCGGTTCGCCGAGTTTTTCCAGGTTCGGTTGCGCGACTAACAATTCGGTTTGAAGATGGCGCGAATTTGGATCGGACGAAATTTCGATCTGATATTTGCCGGCTTCCTGCGGGACGAAGCTGGATTTGAAAACGCCCCAGCCGCCTTCGAGTTGAGTGAAGTCGAGACGTTCGGCGCGGCCGTTGGGCGAAGTGATTTTGCCGGTGACCGGGCCGTGTTCAATGGGGTAACCAGCGGGGTCCAGCACGGTCGCTTGCAGGAAAATGGTGTCGGCGGCTTGGGGCGTTTCGGGACGGTAACTCAGCCGGATTACTTCTTTTTCGGAGAGGTGGCGTTGATGAGCCATCCAACGGACGACCTGGCCCCAGAAGCGATAATGAAATTTATCTTCAACACCGCGACGCCAGCGCCATGCGGCGTCGGTGCCGAGAAAAAGAACTTTGCCGGAACCGGCGTTGCGCGTAACGAGCAGCGGCAGGCGGCCGTAGTTGTTTCGCATCGCAGAGTGGACGGCGAGGACTTCGGAGCCGGGACGACTTTTTTCGACGGCAGCGGACCAAAAGAAACCGGGAAGTTGTTTCCAAAGTTCGTCGTTGCGATTTTCGTCGGAATCAAAACGCGTCAGCCAATGGCGCTTGCCTTCGCTCGTTAAGAGCAGGCTCGATTCATTTTGCATCGCGATACCCTGCGGTTTGGAGGTGTCGAGCGTGACCGGATATAAATCTTTGAGCGGGCTGTTTAACAAAGTCTGTTCGCGACCACGGCGACCGGGAACGAATACAAGCCCACTGGATTGTTGTTCGACGAGGCCTTTAATGAGTTCAGCTTGTTGTTCGGTGAGTTCCCCCTGGCCGATGCCGACGTCGCCGAGAAAAATAACATCGTAGCTGGAGATGGCCTCTTTGGTGTTGGGGAATGACGTGATGTAATGCAGGCCGTCACCAGGACCGATGTCGGGATGGAACAGCAAACAATTCATGTCGACACCGGGATCGCGCGCGAGGGCGTTGCGCAAATAGCGATATTCCCAACGCGGGACGGAATCGACGACGAGCACTTTTAATTTTTCGACGCGGATCGAAATGTGGAATTGGCGTTCATTGTTTTCAGGAATGGCTTCGTCGGGTTGAACCGGCAGCTTTACGGTAGCGATGACTTCACCGACGGAGCGCGGGGACCAAAGGATCGCTTCTTCGAGTTCGCCTTTGGCGGGAATGGTGATGTCCTTTTTGGTTTCTTCGCCGAACTGGTCGATGAGCGAAACGGATGTTTTCACTTCGCGCGGAAGATGGCTGGTGATTTTAAATGGAATGGCAATTTCTTCGCCGAGCAAACCGTAGGCGGGCGCGGAAACATTTTCCAGAACGAGGTCGGGAATGGCGGCATCGCGTCCGACTCCGACCGTAAAAATCGGAATGTTTTGTTCGCGATAACGCGTTGCGGCGCCGAGCGGTGGTTTGCCGTAATTGGCGTCGCCGTCGGTGAGAAGCAGAGCTGCTTTGAGATTCGGATGACGGGTCAACGCGGTTTCGAGTGCGCCGCCGATGTCCGTGCCGTTGACGGCGGTTGCATTCGTCGTCGCGGCGGAGAAATCTTCGACACTGACTTTGGCGGTTTTCTCGAGCGGCTTCCAGAATTGGCGCGCGCGCTGTTGTTGCAACCAATCGGCGCGGCTCTCGACTTTGTTGGCGGCGACGATGTCGCGCGTTTTCATGCTGTCAGAGGCGTCGGTGAGCACGGCGATTTCCGGTGTATCTTTGCGTTCGATGCGTTTGATGTATTCGGGACGCAAGAGCGTGAAGACGAGCAGTGTGATTAATAAGAGGCGCAGCGCTTCGAGTTTGCCGGCGACGCTGGGGTTCGGGCTACGACGCCAATTGGTGTAGCAGAGCCAGGCGGAGCCGAGCCAAATGATCGCGCCGATGAACAGAATTGTCAGCGGTGCGGCGACAGAGAGGTTATTCATGGGGAACCTCCAAGCTCCAACATCCAAGCTCGCACCCCGACTCTGAGTCGGGGCAGGTAGAAACTCCAAAATCCAAGCGCCAAACTGTCAATATCGCAGCGTTGTAAAATTTGGAGGTCATACGAGTTCCTCCATTCTTTGTGGCTTGTGGGCTCGTGGCGCAGGTGCAGCAACTTTGCGTGCAGGCAAAATCAAAATGCCTTCACCGATCAGGAATAGCAGCATGATGACGAGGAAGACGCGCCAGATTTCGCCCTGAAGTTGGCCGAAAGGACTGCGGCGGTCTTGCATGGTTTGAAATGGTAGATCGCCGAAAAGTTTGTGGGCCTGGTCGGTGTCGAGAACTTCAGGGTCATCTTCGGATGCGGGACGGTTCACGGCGAGCAGGCGATCGCCGGATTTGTAAACGCCAGCTTGCGTATGAATGTCCTTGGGTTGAGTGGAATCGACTGAATCCCATTTTTTGGCCTGGTCGCTGGCGCCGAGTTCGCCGCACGTGATGATGGATGATTGTTGCAAAC
>JAICXV010000365.1 GCA_025934545.1 Verrucomicrobiia bacterium | reverse complement strand
GCATTTCAACCGAAAATGCACGAACCTTGTCAGAGATTCGTTCGGAAATCGACGGGCGCAAGAAAGAGGCGAACGGCCATTATCAGCAGCAGGAAACGAAGCACCGGGCTCTATTCGACAGCGAGATGCTCACCGTTACGAGCGAGTGGAACAGCCGGTTGGGACCGATTTATCGCGAGTTAGACGAAGCGAAAGCAGTCGCGGAAAAACTTTTTCCGCCCTGGTCATATGAATTCGTGCAACGATGGAATGCGCCGACGCGTTTTGCGCATCTGGCACAGTTTGGCGCCGTTGAAGTGGATGTCGACAAACTGACCGAACGAAACGTCACCCAAAGCAAGTTGCAATTGCCGGGTCCGTCGCGGTTGACCGCACCGCTTTTATTGACCTATCCCGAGCAGGGTTCGGTTTTGTTCGAAGGCGATGCTGGTCGGGCGCAGATGATAGCCTCTTTGAACAACATCGTCCTGCGATTGCTCGCCACGGCACCGCCGGGACGTGTGAGTTTTACGATTATTGATCCGGTTGAACTCGGCCAAAACTTCGCGAGTTTCATGCATCTGGCGGACCACGAAGAGCACCTGATCAACAGCCGGATTTGGACGCAATCGGACCAGATCGATCAGAAATTAGGCGAGCTCAACGCGCATATGGAGAAGGTGATCCAGATGTATTTGCGTAACGAGTATAAAACGATTGTCGAATATAATGAGCAGGCTGGCAACATTGCCGAGAAATATCATTTTCTCGTCATCGCGGATTTCCCGCACAACTTCAGTGAAATGGCCATCCGCCGACTGCTGAGCATTGCGACGAGCGGTGCGCGGTGCGGTGTGTATACGTTAATTCATTGGGATACGCGTCAGCGATTGGACACAGCCGTCGCGGATGATTTGCGTAAAAGTGCCGCGCACATTGCGAGCAGGGCGTTGATGCGTGATACGCAAGCTGCCTTCGCCATCGAGAATCAACCGTTGGCCGGCATCAATGTTGTGCTTGAGGACCCGCCTCAGGCTGAGTTGGCAACCGAGTTGATTAACAAAGTCGGTCGCGCCAGCCGCGATTCGAATCGCGTCGAAGTGCCGTTTGACCATGTCGCCCCGCATGATGGCGAGTGGTGGTCCCTCGACACGGGCGATGAATTGCGCGTTCCGATCGGGCGCACTGGCGCGACAAAGTTCCAGTATCTGGCGGTTGGCAAAGGGACGCGCCAACATGCGTTGATCGCGGGAAAAACCGGTTCCGGTAAATCGACGTTGTTTCACGTCATCATCACAAACCTGGCGATGTGGTGCAGCCCCGAGCAGGTTGAGTTTTATCTTATCGATTTCAAAAAGGGCGTCGAATTCAAAGCTTACGCGACTCACCAGTTGCCGCATGCTCGCGTCGTCGCGATCGAAAGCGACCGCGAATTTGGTTTGAGTGTGTTGCAGCGTCTCGATGCCGAATTGAAACGACGCGGCGAATTGTTCCGCGAACACAATGTGCAGGATTTGCCAAGCTATCGCAAAGCCAGCGGACAGCCGATGCCGCGGACCTTGCTATTGATTGACGAGTTCCAGGAATTTTTCACGGAAGACGATAAGATTTTCCAATCGGCCTCGGTACTTTTGGACCGCATTGTCCGGCAAGGACGCGCATTTGGAATTCACGTTATTCTCGGTTCGCAAACATTGGGTGGCGCATACACCGTCGCGCGGACGACGCTTGGGCAGATGGTCATTCGCATTGCGCTTCAATGCAACGAAGCCGACGCGTATTTGATCATGGACGACAGCAATCCTGCGCCGCGAATGCTGACGCGACCGGGCGAAGGCATTTACAACGACAGCGCCGGCGCGATTGAGGCGAACAGCCCGTTTCAGGCGGTGTGGTTGTCGGATGAGGAACGGGATGCATATCTGGATCGCGTGCGGCAGCAATCGAAACAAAGCGGCAAGCGATTTGCCGCGCCGTTGGTTTACGAAGGTGACGCGCCCGCCGACGTTCGCGAGAACACCGCATTTGCACAATTGCTGCAAGCGCCGCCGACGAAGAATCCGGAGGTCGCGCGAATGTGGTTGGGCGCACCAAACTCAATCAAAGGACCAACAGAAGCCGTGTTCCGAAGACAGAGTGGAAACAATCTGCTAATCGTTGGACAACGTGAGGAGGCGGTATTGAGTATTGTGTCAGTCGGCATGCTTTCACTGGCAGCACAATTTCCCAAGGCCGGTGCGCGGTTCTTAATCCTCTACAGTTCGCCGCCAGAATCGGCGCAGGCTGAATTAATGAATCGGGTTGTCGCCGCGATTGGCCATGAAGTCACGCGTTTAACCGTGCCGGCTTTCGGCGAAACTTTTACGGCGCTCGTGGCGGAGATGCGCAAGCGCGCGGAGGCGCCGAACCCGGCGGACGCCCCGGCGATTTTCTTGATCCTGCGCGATATTCAACGGTTCGGAAAATTGCGTTACGAAGAGGACTTCTCGTTTTCGAGCAGCGAAGAAACCGCAGTGTCACCGGCGGTTTTGTTGAACCAAATGATCAATGAAGGGCCGAGCCTGGGAATTCATGTGATTATCACGTGCGACACTTACAACAATGTGAACCGTTTTATCAGCCGCAAGGCATTCAGCGAATTTGAAATGCGCGTGTTGTTCCAGATGAGCGCCAGCGACTCGGCCAGTCTCATTGATAATGCGAAGGCGGGAAGCCTCGGTCTGCATCGGGCTTTGTTTTACAACGAGCAAGAAGGGCAGCTTGAAACTTTCCGGCCATATGCGTTGCCGCCGTTGGACTGGGTCGACGAAGTTTCCCGACGATTACAAACCGCTTGATGCGAAAAGTTTTTTTGTGGCACGTTAGAGCCATGACTTTTCGAAAACTACAACTCGTCTTTCTTTGCGCCGTCGTCGCGCTGACTGCCTGCGAAAGTTCCAATCCGAAACGGCTGCAATACGCCACGGCTACGAAGTACAGCGAAATCGGATTGCCAAATATTTTTTCGGACAACATGGTGTTGCAAGAGGGCGCAGCGGTGCCGGTCTGGGGTTGGGGACCCGAAGGCGAAGTCGTGACGGTGACGTTCCGCAATCAAACGGTGAAGGCGCGGATCAAGAACGGAAAATGGTCGGTCAAGCTGCGTAATTTGCAAGCGGGCGGACCCGATAGTTTGACCGTCACCGGCGGAAAGACGATCGAATTCAAGAATGTCCTGGTGGGTGAAGTGTGGCTGGCCAGCGGACAATCCAATATGGAATTCAAATTGAAGCGCGCGTTCGAAGCCGATACGGACATCAGCACTGCGACCAATGCCAATATACGGTTCATCGACGTTCGCAATACGCGCTTGGATTCACCAACCAATAATATCACTGGCGAATGGAAAGAATGTACTCCGGAATCGGCCGCGGACATTTCGGCGGTCGCGTTTTATTTTGCGCGCGCTTTGCAGAATCATCGCAAAGTTCCGGTCGGTATCATTGAATCGGATTGGGGCGGCACGCCAGCGGAAGCGTGGACGCCGTGGAACACCCTGGTCGCGAGCCCCACGTTGAAGGCCCATTACATCGACGAATATTTGAATGGAGGCGACAAAGCGCCGACGAATCTCGGTAAGGCACGCAAGGCCTGGCGTCCGGGCGAACTTTATAACGGTATGATTGCGCCGTTGGTTCCGTATGCATTTCGCGGTGCAATCTGGTATCAAGGCGAAGCCAACGCGCATGGTGCCAAAGCCAAGGAATACCGACTGCTCTTGGCTACAATGATCATGAAATGGCGGCAGGAATTCGGTCACGACTTTCCGTTTTTGATCGTGCAACTCGCGCCTTACATGGGCATCCAACATCAACCGCAAGAGAGCGATTGGGCGATGCTGCGCGAATCGCAACAGTTCCTGACCCACGCGTTGCCGAAAGTCGGAATGGCCGTGATCACCGATGTCGGCGAAGAACATGACATCCATCCCAAAAAGAAAAAACCCGTCGGCGAACGGCTCGAGCGCGCGGCGCGAAAAATTGCTTATGACGAAAACATCGATTACTCGGGGCCGACCTATAGCGGGATGCGTGTAAAAAAAGACAAAGTCATTC
>JAICXV010000247.1 GCA_025934545.1 Verrucomicrobiia bacterium | reverse complement strand
TTCTTTTGCTCTGGTGTTTGGGCCTGTTGCATTGGTCCAGTATATAAACCCAGTATCAAATTTAGCAATAACAACCAACGGTCAGCATATAAACAGCTGACAATCAATGCGTGGAGAGGTGGCAGAGTGGTTTAACGCGCACGCCTGGAAAGCGTGAGTACCCAAAAGGTACCGGGGGTTCGAATCCCCCCCTCTCCGCCATTTGCTCTCTGTTTCGTTCAACGTTCGATGTTGGACGTTGAATGTTCGATGTTCAAAATCTTCCATCTTCGATTTTCGATCTTCGCTTTCTGCCTCTGTGCGTTTCTCACAACGTTCAATTGCCGCGCCGAAAAATGGTGGTCCTTCCAACCGCCAACTCGCCCGGAAATTCCCGCGGTCAAAAACTCAAGTTGGCCCAAAACCGAAATCGACAACTTCATCCTCCAAAAACTCGAACAAAAAAATCTCCATCCCGCCAAACCAGCCGACAAACGCACCTTGATCCGGCGCGCGACCTTCGATCTCATCGGCCTTCCACCCACGCCGCAAGAAGTCCAAGCTTTCCTCAAAGACAATTCAACAAACGCCTTCGCGAAAGTCATCGACCGCCTTCTCGCCTCACCTCACTACGGCGAACGCTGGGGCCGCCATTGGCTCGACGTCGTCCGCTACACCGATTCACAGGACTCCCGCGACGTCGGTGGCCAAAGCGATGTTGCCGAATCCTGGCGCTATCGCGACTGGGTCATTCGTGCTTTCAACACCGACTTGCGATACGACAGATTCATCGAACAACAAATCGCTGGCGACGTATTGCCTGTGGAACCGCCCGCCGAAATTAACACCAACGCCATCATCGCAACCGGCATGTATGCCATTGGCAACTGGGGCAACGGCGATGCCGACAAAGATAAAATCCTTACCGACATCGCCGACGATCAAGTCGACGTGACCAGCAAAGCATTCCTCGGCGTCACGCTCGCCTGCGCCCGCTGTCACGACCATAAATTCGATCCCCTCACTCAAGCCGACTACTACGGCATGGCCGGAATTTTTTTCAGCAGCCACATCCTTCCGAAACTCACACCAAAAGGTCAGGGCGAAAACATTCTGCGCATTCCTCTCATCAGCGCCGCCGAACAAGAACGCCGCAAAGCCCGCGAAGATCGCGTCACCAAACTCGAACAACAAATTGAAGAAACCATCGACACCGAACTAAAATCCCAAAGCGACAAACTTTTGCCACACGTCGCGGATTATCTTGGCGCCGTAGCCCAGGTTTCCAAACCTGCCGTATCGCCGGTTTCTAAACCGGCAGACGTCCCGAACGCGGTCAATGCACGAGTTTTGCAATTGTGGCGCTCCTATCTCGGCCTTGCCGACCTTCGTCTCCTCTCCAAATTCGTCCCAAACGTCCTCGACAAACCCGGCCTCCACGCTCTGCGCAACGCTGCCAACGCCGATAACCCCAGCGCCGTCGCCAACACCACCGATCACGAAATCCAATTCCTCACCATAAAAATGCCACCGCACTCAGTCGCCGTGCATCCTCCGCCGAGCGGCGCGGTCGCCGTCGCATGGAAATGTCCGGCCACCGGAAAATTCACCATCAAAGGTCACGTCACCGACGCCGACCCAAACTGCGGCGACGGCATCGCCTGGAAACTCAGCATCCGCGGAAAAAGCGAACCACTCGAATCCGGCATGATCTCCAACGGCGGCGAACAACCCATTCACGAATTGAACGACGTCGCGATCAATGCTGGCGATTTCCTGGAATTGCGCATCGATCCAAAAGCCGAGTACTCGTGCGACACGACACTTTTGCAATTCGAAATCTCCGACGGCAAACACGCTTGGAAACTTCAATCCGACGTCCTCAACGATTTTGCCTCGAACCCTCACTCGGACACCTACGGCAACACCGCAGTCTGGCATTTTTACGATCTCTCCAACCAACCCGCCGACCCGGTCATCTCGGGTTCCCTTCTCGCAAAATGGCGCGAATCAACAAACCAGATTGAGAAAACAAAACTCGCGATCGAACTCCAACAAGCGCTCGCCGCGAAAACAAACGCAACAATCACAAACCTTCTCGCCGACCTGACCAATCCACGGTCCATTTTCTGGAACCCCGCTCGTTCCGACACCTCTGCATTTTCAAAACAAACCTGTGATGAAATCACCGCTTTGCGCACCGAAGCCGACTCGATCCGCAAAACCGCTCTCCCACAAATCGAAATGGCCAACGGCCTCCAGGAAGGCGGCGTTCCAGAAAGTCCACACGCCGGCGTGCACGATGTGAAAATCCACATTCGCGGCCGCTACGATCGCCTCGGCGATTTGGTGCCACGCCATTTTCCAAAAGTCCTGACTTCAGGCGAACAACCAGCCATCACCAACGGCAGCGGTCGCCTTCAACTCGCCCAATGGGTCGCCAGCGACAAAAACCCGCTTACTGCCCGCGTCATGGTCAACCGCATTTGGCAACACCATTTCGGCGAAGGAATTGTCCGCACCCCAAACAACTTCGGCAAACTCGGCACGCCACCAACCCATCCCGAACTCCTCGATTACCTTGCCACTGAGTTCATCAAAAACGATTGGTCGATCAAAGCCATGCACCGCGCCATCATGCTCAGCGCCACCTATCAACAATCCAGCATCCCCGATCCAGCAACGCAAAAAACCGATCCCGACAATTTGTTATTGGGCCACATGAACCGTCAACGCCTCGAATCTGAATCCATTCGCGACAGCCTCCTTGCCGCGCCCGGCGAACTCGACCCCGCGCTTTACGGCCCGAGCATTCGCGACCTCAACACCAAACGTCGAACGTTATACGTCATGACCATCCGTAGCGACCGCGCCACCTATCAAAGCCTGTTCGACGCCGCCGACCCAACCGCCATCGTCGAAAAGCGCCTCAACTCCACCGTCGCCCCCCAAAGCCTTTTCCTCCTCAACAACAATTTCGTGATGACCCGCGCCGCCGAACTCGCCAAACGCGCAGCGCATCAAATTCCAACATCCGACCGCCAACGCATCAACTGGCTTTACGAGCTTCTCTATTCGCGTCCGGCCACAAACCGCGAAATCAAACTAGCCCTAAATTCTTTCGATAAAAAACAACCTTCGGACGTCCAATGGCAGCAATACTGTCAAGTGCTCCTTTGCGCGAACGAGTTTATTTATATAGATTAGTCAGCAACACAGCCTATCAATCGAACCGCGTAGCGGTTCTTAACGGTAGCCGCGGGTTTCAACCCACGGAAACGATGTAAAAAGAATATTTGTCGCGTAGCGACAATTGAAACCAGAGAAACACAACCGGATGAAAACAACAGCTGCCGGCCAAAATGCAACGGCACTTCGAGTTTCGTTCAATGTTGGACGTTGGAAGTTGAACGTTCGATGTTCGCTTTTATTTCTGGAATGATTATGTCAGAGCGCAACATTATCACCCGCCGCCAAGCCTTGCGCCGTTTCGCAAACGGCTTCGGCATGCTCGGCCTCGCGGGATTGTTCACCAACGATTTCCTGACAAGCGCACTCGCCCAGTCCGTCGCATCACCTCTCGCAATAAAGCCACCGCAATATCCGGCAAAAGCCAAACGCATCATTTTCCTATTCATGTCCGGCGGCCCATCGCATGTCGACACCTTCGATCCAAAACCGCGCCTGGCCAAAGACAACGGCAAACCCCTCCCCTTCGAAAAACCAAAACTCGAACGCACCAAAACCGGCAATCTCCTCGGCTCACCTTGGTCGTTCCAAAAACACGGCCAATGCGGCACCGAAGTCAGCGAACTACTCCCGCACCTCAGCACCTGCGTCGATGACATGTGCGTCATCCGCAGCATTGTCGCCGACAACATCAATCACAACGGCGCCTGCCTGCAGATGAACACCGGCGAGCAAGCCTTCTCGCGACCCAGCATGGGTTCGTGGCTCACTTACGGTCTCGGCAGCGAAAACCAGGACTTGCCCGGCTTCATCGTCATCAGCCCCGCGCAACCGGCCCAGGGCGCACCGCTCTGGAGCAGCAGCTTCCTGCCCGCCGCTTATCAAGGCACACTCGTCAGCGATCTAAATAATCCGATCAACAATTTAAAAAATCCGACCTTCAACACCGCGCAACAACGCCATCAACTCGATCTCCTAAAAGACCTGAACAAACTTCACGCCGCCGCGCGGGAAGAAGACAGCCGTTTGAGCGCGCGCATCGAAAGCTTCGAACTCGCCTTCCGCATGCAAGCCAAAGCGCCCGAAGCCTTCGACGTCTCCAGCGAATCGCCCGAGACAAAAAAACTTTACGGCCTCGACGACAAAGTTACCGAAACGTTCGGCAAACAATGTCTCATGGCCCGTCGCCTCGCCGAACGCGGCGTCCGCATGATCCAAGTCTACCACACGCAAACCAGCTATCGCAGCAGTTGCCAACTCTGGGATCAACACGGCGAACTCCGCAAAGAACTTCCGAACAACTGCAACGCCGTGGACAAACCCATTGCCGGCCTCTTAAAAGATCTAAAAGCCCGCGGCCTCCTCGAAGACACCTTAGTATTATGGGGCGGCGAATTCGGCCGCACGCCGACCGCCGAAGGCACCAATGGCCGCGAACATCATCCCTTCGGTTTCACCATGTGGCTAGCCGGCGGCGGCATCAAACCCGGCATGACCTACGGCGCCACCGACGACTTCGGCTGGCACGCCATCGAAAACAAAGTCCACATCCACGATCTCCACGCGACGATCCTGCACCTAATGGGCATCAACCACGAAAAACTCACCTACCGCTACAGCGGCCGCGACTACCGGCTAACGGATGTCAGTGGGAATGTTGTAAGAGACATTCTTGCCTAAACATCGAATGAACGAAATTCCACCAGACATTTACACTCGCGTTCAGGAATATGCCCTTGGGATCACGAACGCATGGTTGACGGACGACGAAGTCCTCGCCAGTTCGCTCGCAGAGAGTTTTCGTGCTTATTACGATGAACAGACAAATTCTGGTCGCATTCACCCGCTGCTAACCGAAGCAATGGCTGACTTCACTGACGACCCCAACGAAGCTGCTCGGCT
>JAICXV010000393.1 GCA_025934545.1 Verrucomicrobiia bacterium | reverse complement strand
GCTTCGGTCAGTCCTTCTTCCCACGAACAAGGCGTGGTGTGATGGAGGTGGAGAGCGTCCTGAACGTGGCGCGGATTATTACATTTAATGGCGAGCCAGCGGCCGGGCTGGTCGAGCGAGAATGGACGGAAACTGGTGATACCGATATTGACGGATGGCGTGACGAATTGCGCTTCGAAGGCAGCTTCGCGCTGGCGTTCGCGCGCGCGACGGACGGCGCAAGCAATGAAAAATATACCGGTTCCCAAAACGATCCCAAACGGAATCAACATCAGCAGCCAGGCGACTTCCTTGATCTCTGCAGCACTCACCTTGCTTCTAATTTAGTCTCCGAAACAGGTTGTTCAACAGGGAAAAGCTTTATTTATGACTCCATAAAAACATTTCACAGGATCGCCGGCCGAAAAATTTATGGAAAAATTCTCGCACGAAATGGTTGGCAATTGTTCAATGGACCGGAACGCACCATCGTCAAAAGCCTGATCATGCGCAAATTTGTTGTCCTGCTGATATTTGTTGTTCTGCGCGGCATCGCCGCCGCGGCCAATGGCCCGTTTGAACTGTATGCCAACGACCGCGTCGCGCTGGTCGGCGATACGTTTGTCGAACGCGAGCAGGAGTACGGCTGGCTGGAAACGACGTTGTATTCGCGATTTGCCGACCGGCATTTCACAGTGCGCAATCTCGGGTGGAGCGCCGATACGCCGATGGGTGAATCGCGCGCCAGTTTCGATTTCGGCGATCCAACTAAAGGGTTTGAACGGTTGATGACGAATATCGCGAGCGTCAGCCCGACGGTGGTGGTGATCGATTATGGAATGGCTTGTTCGTTTGATGGCGACGCGGGTTTGCCAAAATTTAAAAGCGACGTCGAACGGTTAATCGCCGAGATTGAAAAGAATTCAACCAACGTGGTGCGGTTTATTTTAATCAGCCCGATTCAGCATTTGAAGATGCCCGCTCCCCTGCCCGATCCGACGGCGCATAACAAACAACTCGCGGCTTATACGGCGGCAATTCGGGAGATTGCCGATACCCGCGGTTTTGAGTTCGTGGATTTGTTTCATTGGAAGCCGTCGCAGCGTGCCACGGCGATTTCTGATAATGGGATTCATTTGAATTCTGCCGGCTACGGTTTAGCAGCGCAGGAGATTGCGCGGCAATTGCGGATGCCGTCGAAGTTTAAGGCCGGGCCATCACGTGAGGAGGAATTGCGCGAAACGATTGTGCGCAAGGACCGACTGTATTTCGATCGGTGGCGGCCCCAGAACGAAACGTATTTGTTTGGGTTCCGAAAGTACGAGCAAGGACAGAACGCGAAGGAAATGGCGATGTTCGACCCCATCGTCCAGGATGAGGACCGGAAGATTTTTTATTTGCAGGATTTGATTGCGGGCAAGTCGGAGTCTGAACCGCAGGCTGTTGCCAAAGTTCCTGCGCTGGTCAAGCCGGACACGAACGCGCCGCCGCAATGGCAGCCGAATTTTGATGTCGCGCCCGGTTTGGAAATTTCGCTATGGGCGGAAAATCCGTTGTTGGAAAAGCCGACGCAAATTAATTTCGATCCGCAAGGGAGGCTTTGGGTGGCCAGTTCGGCGATGTATCCACAAATTTTACCCGGCCAGATTCCGAATGATAAAATCATCGTTCTCGAAGATACCGACGGCTCCGGCAAAGCGGATAAGGGAACAGTTTTCGCGGATGGTTTGTTTATGCCGACGGGTGTCGAACCGGGGGACGGCGGATGTTATGTCGGCGAAAGCACGGAGTTGCTGCACTTGTCCGACCAACATCATTCGGGCAAAGCGGATACGAAGCGCGTGGTGCTGTCGGGTTTTGGCACGGAAGACACGCATCATATCATCCATACGTTGCGATGGGGTCGCGACGGGATGCTGTATTTCGATCAATCGATTTATATTCACAGCCACATCGAAACGCCGAACGGCGTGGTACGCCTCAATAGCGGCGGGCTTTATCATTTGCGTGCGCCGACAATGGAGTTGGAGGTTTTTCTGCGCGGCTTTTGCAACCCGTGGGGACATCAGTTCGATCAATTCGGTGAGTCCTTTGTCACGGACGGCGCCGGTGGCCAGGGAATCAGTTTCGGTGTGCCGGGCGCGACCTATTTTACTTACGCGAGCATGCGGCGGGAATTGCAGAGTGTGAGCCCGGGCAGTTATCCGAAATTTTGCGGACTGGAAATTATTCACAGCAAACAATTCCCGGCCGATTGGCAAGGCAACATGATCACGGGCGATTTTCGCGCGCATCGCATTGCGCGTTTCAGCATCAATGAAGAAGGCGGCGGATATGTTACGAAGGAACTTGCTGATGTGGTGCGGACGACCAACGTCACGTTTCGTCCGATCGACATGAAAATGGGTCCGGACGGCGCGCTCTATGTCGCGGATTGGTCGAACCCGATTATCAACCACGGCGAAGTGGATTTTCGTGATGGTCGTCGCGATCACGAGCATGGACGTATCTGGCGCATCACCGCCAAAGGTCGGCCGCTTCTCGCGCGCGTCAATTTTCCAGCCTTGGACAATACGCAATTGTTAAATGAACTGGTTTCGTCGAACGCTTACAACGCGACGCAAGCGCGCCGTGTGTTGACGGAACGCGGGAAACGGATCGTTGGCGATTTGCGAAAATGGACAAGCCGGCAGACGACGGATGGCGCGTTGCTGCAGGCGTTGTGGATGTTCCAATCGCTGGACATGGTCGAAACAAATCTGCTCAAACAAATTTTGGATTCGCCGGATGGGCACATTCGCGCGGCGGGATACCGCGTTTTAAGTCAGTGGCATCATCGCGTGCCACAAGCGCAGGATTGGTTTGCGCGCGGATCGCAGGATTCCTTTTTGCGCGCGCGCCTCGAAGCGGTTCGTGGATTGGGAAAAATCCCGACGGCGCGTTCGGCTGAACTGGTGCTGAACGCGCTCGGGACCAAGGACACGTTTGTCGATTACGCGATTTGGCTGAGCATTAACGAACTCGCGCAGCCGTGGCTGGCGGCGTTGAAAAACGGTGAGTGGAAAGTGGAAGGTCGTGATGAGCAGGTTGAGTTCGCGTTAACGGCTATCGAATCTGATCTGGCTGCGCCTGCTTTGGCCGATTATTTGAAAAAACATCCACTCAGCCGCGATGGAGCTGGACGTTGGATCGAGTTGATTGGCCGCGCTGGCGGCGCAAATGAAGCGCAGCTCCTTTATAATCGAGTGTTAGACGATGGGTTTGAACCCGCGGCAAAACTCCGCGCGATGCAAGCACTCGTTGACGCGGCAAAAAACCGAAACGTCAAACCATCTTCGCGTCTTAGTGAAATCGCCAATGTCATTCGATCGTCGTCCCGGAAATCTCAGCTTGAGGCGGTGCAGTTAGCTGGAGAATGGCGAGTTGAATCAGCGACTGACGATTTGGTCGGATTGGCGAAATCACAAAACGGTGAATTGAGGAATGGTGCGTTTGAGTCGCTGCGCAAGATTGGCGGTGAGAAAGTCATTAGCGCCGTTCGACAACTCGCAACGAAGGATCAACCGATCGAAATCCAACGCGCGGCCGTTACGACCTGGGTTGCGTTGGACGCGAAAGCGGCGGATGCGGCGGCGATTTCGTTGCTCGCCCAAACCACGAATGCCGACCAATGCGTTGCGATATGGAAGTCGCTTCTGGAAACAAAGGGGGCCGTTCCCCTGCTCGCGCGAGCGTTGCCGCAAAAAGGTTTTCCGCAAGTGGCAGCGAAAGCGGGTTTGCGGGCGGCGCGTGAAACAGCGCATAACGATATTGAATTTGTTGTCGCGCTGACTCGCGCAGGCGGTCTGCAAGATGCGGAAACAAAGCTGACCGAGGCTGAAACCAAAGAGTTGATCAAGGCCATCAATGAATCCGGCGATGCG
>JAICXV010000240.1 GCA_025934545.1 Verrucomicrobiia bacterium | reverse complement strand
TGGTGGAAGTCCGCGACCGGCGCGGCGTGCTCATGCTCGATAATGAAATGAAGCCGATTGCCAAGGCGACGAAGTGCGATTTGTGCGTGGAGCAGATTGGCGGACCGGCGTGCCAACGGGCGTGCCCGCACGGTGCGTTGAGCAGAATCGACATGACTGATCTCGATCGGTTCGCGCGTTGGTTGAAACGTTAATGGTCTAGCCGCGCAGGCCGACTAAATCCATCAGCTTGGCCGTTTCGCGGTAAGCTTCTTCGACCCACTCGACAATTTTCGAAGGGTCTGGCGCAAATTCCAGTTCGATTGAAACAACGCCGTCGATCTTCAGTTCCTTGATCGCCTGCAAATACGGCTCGAATTTAACGACGCCGCGTCCGGGCGGAAGGTCGCCATGGACTTTGCCGTCGCAGTCGCTCAAGTGAACGTGAATCGCCCTGCCCTTGAGTTGCTTGAGATCGGCCGGACTGGTGTCGGATAAAACGAGATGGCTGATGTCGATATTGGCGCGAACACGGGGATGATTGCATTCGTCGACAAATTTGCGCATCGACGGAACGCTATTGAGAAGGCTGAGCCGGAAAGGCTCAAGCTCGAGAGCGATGTCGATGTTCTTTTTGTCGGCGTAATCACCGAGTCGACGGCACATTTCGAGCGCCCAATCCCATTGAACTTGCGGCGGGATGACTTCGCGTTGCCAGATGTATTCGCCAAGAACGAGCAGAATATTTTTTGCGTCCCAAGCGCGCGCGAGGTCGATGTATCGCTTGCAGCGTTCCAAATGAAATTCGCGGACCGGCTCGCTCATGTCGATGAGGCCGACAGCGACGACCGGCAACGAAACAATCGGCAGATTATATTTCGCGCAGGCGTTGGCGACGAGTTTGACTTCCGATTTGGAAATGCCGACCGCTTCGGTAAAGACGTCGACACAGTCAAAACCGATGCGTGAAATATGTTTGAGCCCGGTTGCGGTGTCGACGCCCGCCTGATGAAATGCGCTGTTGATGATGCCGAGTTTCATAGATCAACGATCCGGATTGGTACGCCCGTGAAAAGAAAATGGTCGGAGCGACAGGATTCGAACCTGCGACGTCTTGCTCCCAAAGCAAGTGCTCTAGCCAGGCTGAGCTACGCTCCGAACGCAACCAGTCTACGGGCTAAAATCCAAACTTCAAGGTTCAACGCCGATTTAATGCGCTAGGGGTTTACGGGGACGATAAGGGTAAAAGTGCTCCCCTCGCCCACAGTGGATCGGACGGCCAGGCCGCATTTCATTTCTTTGGCCAGTTCGTAAGCCATGGAAAGGCCAAGACCCGTGCCGCGTTTTGTAGAGAGGGATTTTGTCGAGAAGAACGGTTCGAAAATACGCGGCATGATGTCGGGCGCAATTCCGGCGCCAAAATCCTGCACCTCAACGCAGGCGTAGTGCGCGGCCGGTTCCGGCGACAACGCCATGTCGGCTGGAAGATGGTCGAGGGCGCGAGTGCTGACGACGATTTTGCCGGAGGCGGGCATGGCGTCGGCAGCGTTGAGGATGAAGTTTAAAACAATCTGTTGGACGAAATCCTGGACGACGCAGACCGGGCGCAGGTTCGGCGCGGGTTCCAATTTGACTTCGACATCGCGCTGGAAACGGTCGCCTAACAGGCGAATCGTTTCTTCCATCAAGTGGTTCAAGTCGCAATGAGTCACCTGATGATCGGACGACCGGCTAAAACCGAGCATGGCTTTGACGATGCCCGCGCCCTGATCGACGGCGGTGTTGATGCGCTCGACCCGCGTGCGGATTTTTTCCGGCTTTTCGACGTTTGATTCGATGATCTGGGCGGAGCCTTTGATAATGGACAGAATGCTATTGAAGTCGTGTGCGATGCCGGCCGCGAGCGTGCCGAGCGCGTTCATTTTTTGGCTTTGAAAAAGTTCGCGGTTTGCTTTTTCCAATTCGCGCGTGCGTTGGTCGACGATTTTTTCGACCTCGGCGTAGCTGCGCACCAATTGGCGATGACGATTGAAGGCGAGGCCCGCAAAGAACAGCACGGCCAAAGCGGCCGCACTGCCGATGAGCACCAGGCGCGTTTCCCGGAACCACGGGACGGGCACGAAAAATTCGAGCAACGCCGGTTTCGGGTCAACATTCCAGTTGCGGTCCATGGCGCGAGCCTGGAAAAAATGTTTGCCACCAGCAAGGTCGCCGAAATGAATGGAGTGTTCGCCGCGCATCGGCGACCAATCCTGTTCGTCAATGCGATAGGCATAAAGGAGACGATCGGCGAACGTTTGTTTCCAACGATCGTGAGCGATAAAATCGACGGTGACGTTGCCGTCGGTTGAAATTGATTCCGGCGGAATGGGCTGGATGACGGCTTCAGGCGGATCGTTGTCCGCTTCGGGATGGTAGAGGTTGAGGCTGCGGGCGGTCGCGGCCCAGACGTGACCTTGCGAATCTTCGATGACCTGGCGGACGGCGAGGCTGCTGAGGCCTTCTTCGAATCCGTTTTCAATCCAATCGCCCTTAAAGGCGCGATGGACGCCGTTATTATTCGCGACCCAAATGCTACCGTCGCGCGCTTTAAACATGCCGTTGACGCGGTCAAAACCGGCCTGCACGACGGCCCAGTCTTTGCCATTGAATTGGAGGATGCGGTCGCCCGCCGCCGCCCAGACTTTGTTCTGGCCAACGTCAATCATGGCGACGATTTGACCGGAGGCACCGTTTCCGGGATCGGTTTGCTGCCATTTGCCGTCGAGCAGGAAGCTGGCGGCTTTGTCGCCGACAACCCAAAGCGCGCCGTTTTGCGCAACGAAGATGTAATGAACATCGGAGCCGATGCCGGCGTTGGCAGGAACATCGACGAATGGACGGAATTGTTGGCCGTCGAATGTCTGGAGATAAATGGCGGAGGCGTTGGTGTGGGAATGAACGAGGAAACACGCAATGCCGTCTTTCAGAAGGCCCAGCATTTTGACGTGATCACCGGCTGGAGGCTGTACTGGGATAAACGAGCGCGTACCCGGATCGAAGTTGAACAATAACGACGGGGTGCCGACGAGCAGCCGTTGATTGGGTAATTCGACAAGGACTTCACCAGCGGAGGTGGCGCCGTGCAGTGGTTGCGGAAAAGGATAGGAGTGCCACGAGCTGCCATCGAATGAATGCAGGCTGGTCGCGGTTGTGCACCAGACACCTTGTTGCGAACTGGCCGCCAATGCGACCGGCGCGACGAGCGCATCAGGCTCCGGAACATTTTGCCAAATCAACGGTGCGTAGCGATAAAAGCCTTCTGAAGTCGCGACGTAAAAAACACCGTTGGGCTCAACGACGGCTTCGTAATATTGAGCGGCCAACAATTCGTCTTCGAAGTGCCATTCGCCACCTTGTTTGTGCAGGTGGACCAACGAAAATGGAGCGAGTTCCCAATAGGTATCGTCATTGGACCGCCATGATTGAAGCACGTCATTGATCAATGTGGGTAAGATCGTCCAGCCGCTCTGGTCCCAATGGACGATTATTTTTTTCCCATCGCGGGTCGATCGTGCAACGCAGGTGACGCCGCTGTCATCTTCCGTAAGTGCCGAAAAGTTTTCCGCGCCGAGGTCGGCAGGAGCGATATGTTCTTCAAAAGCCGTGGTTGCATCAAGAGGTCGCAACGAAGTGAATTTTCCAATGCCATTTTTGGCGGCGATCCATGCGCCGCCATCGCGGCTGCGGGTGAGTTGGGTGAAAGAGCCGATGCGTGTGAGTTTTGCTTCACGGATGACGGAAGTTTCGGGTGCGGGTTCGCTGCTAAATGAGAGCAACCGTTCAGGCGTTAAAACAAGGACCTGACCTTGTCGCAAAGGTAAAAGGCCGAGGTCGATTTTAGCGGTGAAATCTTTTAAGGGATAACGAATCCACGCGCCTTCTTTGAATTCCTGGACGCCGCCGCTGTAGACGGACCAAATCTGGCCGGCGCGGCCTTCGTAGATATGCGCGGCGGAACTGCCGGGCAAAGTAATTTTGCGGACATCGTAACCGTCCAGCCAGCTCAAGCGGCTGCGGTCGGGATGATTGACCCAAATACCGCCGCGAGCGCTGAGGCTGATGCCAGTGCAAACGGAATCCTGTAATCCATCGGAAGCGCGATAGACGCGCCAATTGGAACTGCGTTGAGCGCTGGAAGCGAAAGCAGCAAAAATAATTACGATCGCGACATAGCGAATCCGCGACAAACAATTTCTGAAGAAATACGGATTCACCGCTTCGATTTTAGAAGCAGGCCGTGACTGAGCCAAGTCTGGTGTTTGCGCTATTTCAATAACGGCGCGCCGACGGGCAACGCTTCGGGGAGCGGAACAAATTCTTCAATGCACTTCCACAATTCGGAGAAATCTTTATTCACGTCGCCAGAAAGACAATCGGTAATCCAACCGACGGCATCGGGATATTTGTCGGTCACCTGGCGGAAACTGAACTTCGGATTGTAGAAAGCGTATATCAGTTTGCGCATGTTTTCGACGCCTTCGCGCAGGGTCGCAGAATATTTTTCAAATCGGCACGGAGACAGATCGTTGGCACGCAATCCTTCGTCAATGGCATCAGCGGCCATGATACCGCTTTTCAATGCAAGCATCATGCCCGACGAAAAAACCGGGTCCAAAAAGCAGAAGGCATCGCCGACGAGCAACAAACCTTCGGAGCCGCAATGGCGGGCATGATGGGTGTATTCGTTGGTCAGGTAATACGGGCCGGTCTGTTTGCCGTGGGAAATATGTTCTTTGATCCAGGCGTTTTGTTCGACTTCGCGCAGAAGGATTTTTTCGGGTTCGCGCACGCCGTCGCGAGTCAGATATTTTCCTTCGGCAACCACGCCGACGCTGACGATGTCGCTGTGCAGCGGAATGTACCAAAACCAGCCTTTTTCAGGGACGTAGGCGACGGTGGTTGCGCCTTCTTCAATGCCTTCGTCGCGCTTGGCGCCTTTGTAATAAGTCCAAACGGCAACTTTGTTCAGAAACGGATCGCGCGTGCGCCAGTTGTTGCGCGAGGCGGCAAAGGCTTCCTTGCCGGAACAGTCGAGGGTGATTGGGGCGCGATATTCGGTGACTGCGCCGGTTTTGTCCTTTGCTTTAACACCGACAAT
>JAICXV010000774.1 GCA_025934545.1 Verrucomicrobiia bacterium | reverse complement strand
GGCTGATGTCGCTAAACACGGCGCTACGAGTTCAACTGCACGTTAATCAGTTGTTCGCCCGGTCGAATAGGATTGCCCTGAAGAAACTCGGCGGCGGACATCTGGCGTCCGCCTTCGCGTTGTAGTTTTACAATTCGCAAGGCGCCTATTCCACACGCAACGACGATTCCCGAATTATCAACGCGGACAACGCTTCCGGGCGTTCCCGCCGCGTCTTCAACGTTGGCGCGCCAAATTTTAACCAAACGTGGTCTGCCCTCCGTTTGTCGAAACGTGAATGCTCCCGGCCACGGCGTAAACGCGCGGATTCGGTTATGCAATGCCATCGCCGACTGCGTCCAATCGAGTTGCCCGTCTTCCTTTTTGATTTTTTTTACCAGTGTTGCCTCGGCGTGGTTCTGCGGTTGCGGCTGAATTTTACCAGCAGCGAATTCGATCAAAGTTGGAACCAGTGTTTCGGCCCCGGCATCCGCCAGTTTGTCATGCAACGTTTGGGCATCGTCGTTCGGTTCGATGGCGAGCTTGCGTTGGCGAAGAATGGGACCGGTATCCAGCCCTTCATCCATTAGCATGATGGTGACGCCGGTTTCCGTTTCACCGTGGAGCAGGGCAGCCTGAATCGGTGCCGCGCCGCGATACTTCGGCAGCAACGACGTATGAACATTCACGCAACCAAACTTCGGCAAATCCAATATCGCGCGCGGCAAAATCTGACCATAGGCGATGACCACAATGTAATCCGGCGCGAGTTGTTTGAGTTGTTCGATGAATTGGTCGTCGCGCGCGCGTTGCGGTTGCAGGACTGGAATGTTTGCCTCAACCGCGGCGTTCTTGACCGCTGAAGCCTGCAACTTCAGGTCGCGTCCTTTTGGACGATCGGGTTGGGTGATAACGGCGACGACTTCGAAGTCAGGTGATTGCAAAAGCGCATGCAAGCTGGCACAAGCCAGTTCCGCGGTTCCCATGAAAATGATGCGCAACGCCATGAACCACTACTGAATATTCGGTATTCAGTGAGCAGTAAAGATGCGTTTGGAAAGACTGGCGTCGCTGCTAGTTTGGCGTTACAACTTCGCCAGCACTCGCAAAATATCCCGCAATACGTTGATCGGTGTTTGCGTTGAATCGATCGTGTGAATCAATTCTTTGCCGTAGTAATCGAGCACCGGCTTCGTTTCTTTGTCGTAAGTATCCAGACGCTGGCGGATGACGTCCATGTTGGCGTCGTCCAGGCGGTTCTCGCTCAATGCGCGACGCTGAATACGTTCCACCAATTTGTTCAGGTCCGGGCAGCTCAGGTAAAACATCGCCTTAACTTCGATGAGCTCCTTGACCATTTCGGCCTGGCTTTGATTGCGTGGAATTCCGTCCAGCACCATGGTGTCGACTTCGCGATTGAAGCGGCCGATCTGTTCCGCGCCTTGAATCGTATTCCGCCAAAGACGGATCGTGTGTTCGTCTGGAACGAGCTGGCCTTTGCCCGAATATTTCAAAAAGATTTTTCCAATTTCACTGTCGGGGCGGACATTCCGAAAAACCTCGCCGCACGAAAAATGGAAGTAATGTGGAATCGTGCCCAGGATTCTTCCCTGTGTGCCCTTGCCTGAACCGGGCGCGCCGAAAAGGAGAACTGTTCGGTATTTCATAAGGATCAAGCCGGCCAG
>JAICXV010000726.1 GCA_025934545.1 Verrucomicrobiia bacterium | reverse complement strand
TTTGACAACGTCGATGGCGGACTCGTAACTCATGGCGGTGCATTAAAAGGATTTGCCATTTGCGGACCGGATCACAAATTCGTCTGGGCCATCGCCGATATCGAAGGAAAAGACCAAGTCGTCGTCAGCAGCCCAGCGGTGCCAAATCCGGTCGCGGTCCGTTATGGCTGGGCGGATTACCCGGTGGTTAATTTGTGGAATGAAGCAGGATTGCCGGCTTCGCCATTCCGCACCGACAACTTTTAATTAAGGTTCGTCCCGCAACTTACTGACGGGCCATTTTTTTGCCGGATCGTAATCGGGATTCCGCGTCGGCATTTCTGCGTTCACGCTTTGTCTCCACGCGTGGAGCAGCGCGGTGAGTTCGCGAACTTTATCCGGCGCAGTTTGAGCGAGATCGTGTTGTTCGCCGGGATCATTCTGCACGTCGAACAGTTGCACGGTGTTGTTTTCGTAGTATTCGATCAACTTGTAATTGCCGGCGCGGACGGCGCCTCCGGGACTTTGTGCACCGTGGTTGCTGTAGTGCGGCCAGTGCCAGTAGATGGGGCGATTGGCGAGCTTGTCGCTGCCGCCTTTGCTGCCTTTGAGCAATGGCGCAAGACTAACGCCGTCTTTGCCGTCATCACCGTCATCCGCTGCATGCAGTTGAAGCATGTCCAAAATGGTCGCGTAAAAATCAGTGCCTGTCACCGGCACGTCACAAACCGAACCGTTTTGGGATTCGTGCGGCCAATAAATAATTAGAGGCTCGCGAATGCCTCCTTCGTAAAGCCAACCTTTTCCGCCGCGCAATGGCAGATTGGAAGTGGAAAACTGCTTGTCCAATTTGTATTTCGAAATGGTTTTCTGAGGATTGCCAAGATTTGCGCCGGACATTCCGCCGTTGTCGGAAAAAAATATGACGATGGTGTTGTCGTCGATGTTCAATTCCTTAAGTTTCGCACGAACGCGGCCGAGACTTTCGTCCATGCTTTCGACCATGGCGGCGAATTGGGAATTGTCCTGTTGTTGCTTTATTTTCACGGTGCGTTGCGGAAGCAATCCGAAGGCGTCGTAGCGCTTGTCTTGTTGAAGCAATGATTTCAGTTTTTCCGGCGACAACGGATTTGCATCATCCGGATTTCCTTCGAGGATGTAAGGCAAGCCGTTCGCGCGCGGGCGATGGTTCAATTCGTGTTCGTATTTTACGACCAAGTCGCCGCGTCCCAAAATCGGATCGTGAACGGCGAAGTGAGCGAGATAGAGAAAGAATGGTTGGCCTTTGTTCGTTTCAACCCACTTCAAAGCTTCGGTGGTGAGGCGATCGGTCAAATACTCGCCGTTGGGCCCGCCTTCGAGACCTTTCAACCCGTACGGAGAAAAGTAGGTTTCATTAGGCCAGCCTCGATTCCAGTCGGGAATGTGCAAATCGAATCCCTGGCGTTGCGTCGAATCTTTTTCTTCGCCGAGATGCCACTTGCCGAAAATCGCGGTGCGATAGCCATTTTCTTTCAAGACTCGCGGCAGGGTCGGCTGATCATAAGGCAAATGTTGGACGGTGTATGCGTTTTTTAATTTTTGAAACGGAAAGTCTTTGCGTCCGGGCAACCAGTCGGTCAAATGAAGGCGCGCCGGATATTCGCCCGTCAGAATGCTGGCGCGGCTGGGAGAACAAACCGGGCAGGTCGAGTAAGCCTGCGAGAAACGGACGCCTTGCTTTGCGAAAGCATCGATGTTCGGAGTGTGATAAAGCATGCTTCCTTCGTAACCCAAGTCGGCCCAGCCGAGATCATCGACGAGGAAGAAGATAATATTCGGTTTTCCGCGGGATGCCGGCGCGTCGGCAGCTTGAAGTGACAATTGGCTTTCGGCAAAAATGACGATGCCAAGTCCCGCGATGCGAAAATATAGAAAGAAACTTTTCATGCTCAGGCTTTGCTCAATCGTTTGTGCCGAACGTATCGCTTTGCGACCGCCATCGTCA
>JAICXV010000327.1 GCA_025934545.1 Verrucomicrobiia bacterium | reverse complement strand
TTCGTTACGACCGGGTTCAAATTTACGCCCCGCAATAATTTTCAAATCCTTGCGTGCCGCATAAGCCTGCTGATGAATACCCCGCAACGGGACATTCGCATCTGTTCCAGTAGAACGCTTGGGCAGGTTGAGAATGACGTAAAGTTCGGCAGACGCAACGGCGCCGTTTTCGTTGCGCGCCAGATGAGTCGAATCGGAAACGACTTTTCCTTCTTCGATCGTCAGGTTGCTGGTCATCTCGTTATCAGAACCGGTGCGCATCACCACCGCACAATCCGGCTGACCGGCGGCGGTCATCGCCGCACGAAATCCATAAGCGATCGACAGCACGCCTACTAACACAGCCACGACGCCGGCTATGCCAAAAGCAGTCGCCATCGCCGCCCCTTTGCGCTCCGGGATGCTCAGCAAGCTGAACTTCGTCACCACAAGAATTTGATTGAGCCAGTTGGTGAACGTCATAGATCACATTCTTCGCAACGCATCGGCCATGTTAAGACGCATCGCTTGGATCGCAGGCCCAATTCCAGCAAGGAACCCGAGAGTCAGCACCATTCCAGCGCCCAGTGCGACATCGATATTCGGAAAATAAAATAATGGCAACGCGCCCATAGTCGGATCGCCGAATGACACGAATAATTTCGCCAACGCAAGCCCAAGAAAACCTGCAATACCAGCGAGCAGGCATGATTCGATCAACACGAGCATTAGGATTTGCACATTAGTGAACCCAAGCGCCTTTAGGACTCCAAGTTCTTCACGGCGCTCGCGCACTGCTTGCGCCATCGTGTTACCAGCAACCAGCAAAATCGTGAAAAACACTGCGCTCAAAATCGCGATCATAATTTTTCCGATATCACCAACCTGCTTCGCAAAACCTTGGACAAATGCTTTTTCGGGCTCTGCCTTTGTCTCGGTGCTTGAATTAGCGAACTCTTTATCAATGGCTGCTGCAATCTGTTCGGAGTGGTCGGGATTAGTCACCTTCACTATGTACCATCCGATCTGGCCTTTTCTAAACGCACGTGTTTCGTCAAAAAAATCATACCGAAAAAGCAATGCGCTCGTGTCCGTTGCTCTCGTTGCGCCATCGAAAATTCCGACGATGTCAAAGACCCACGCGCTCATGTCGTGATTTGGTTTTTCCCAAATCGTAGGTATAATAGGGATCCGATCTCCGACTTTGAGTTTGTACTTTGTCGCCGCTTTTTTGCCCAAAATCGCACCGGTCCGCGTGTTCATCCACGCGTGTTTCTCTTTGTCACTCAGCAGGATTTCAGGATAGACGGAGAGGTAATCCTGAGGATCCACTGGCAATTGCGCAAACCGATTTGTCGGATCCTGGTAATAGCCCCCAAACCACGATGCATGCGCCACGGTTTGAACGCCCGGGATGCGTTCCATGCGCGGTTTGTAACTGATCGGCATGCTTTCGATCAGAGAAATTTTGTTGCGCACGAACAACCGGTCCGCGCCCGCGAACGAAACACCCGCGCCAAACGCTTCGCGAATCGCGACGAGATAGCCGTAGAGCACAAAGGCGATCAGGATCGAAAGCAGCGTTAGGATTGTCCGCAGCTTTTTGCGAAATAGATTCGCGATGATGAGGTTGAAATATTTCAAATGACGCTATTTCAATACCGTTGAAATCGGCGAAGCCCAAACAAAATCATACGCTTCGCCGCGGCAGCCGGGTTTTAGACCTGCTTCGTAATGCGCACGCCTTCTTGCAAAAGCTTCTTTGCGTCCGCATCGGACTTGGCTTCGGCGTAGATGCGCAAAATCGGTTCGGTCCCAGAGCCGCGCAGCATCAGCCAACTGCCGTCCTGCGCGACGAATTTTACGCCGTCGAAAGTTTTCACATCGGCCAAGGGTGAACGAAGCAATTTTGCCGGCGGATTTTTTTTGCAGAATTCCATCAAGGCACCGCGTTTTTCTAATGGGAATGCCGTGTCGATGCGACCGTAGCGATGCGGCCCGAACTGTTTTTCCAAACGCGCAAGGAGTTTATTTACGGAAGTTTTTTCGGTCGCGAGCAGTTCAAGAAGCATCATGCCAGAAGCGATCCCGTCGCGCTCCGGCATCAGAGCCGGATAACCGATGCCACCGCTTTCTTCAAAGCCGAGCAGTGCATCGCCTTTTAAAATTTCCGTGCAGATGAATTTGAAACCGACGCCGGTCTCGGTCAGCGGCAATCCATAGTGCGCGCAAATTTTGTCGACCATTGAGGTGGTGGTCAGGGCTTTGATGACGCGACCGCGACCTTTGCGGTTGACGATGAAATGGTGCAACAGGAGGCAAATAATCTGGTGCGTGGTCAACGGATTGCCCCGGCCATCCATGCCGCCGACGCGGTCCGCATCGCCATCGGTCACCAGACAGATGTCGTGTGGATGTTTTTTCAGGTAGGCGGCGCTGGTGACGTAATTTTTCGCGATGGGCTCGGGATTGATGCCGCCAAAATTTGGATCGTGCTGTCCGTTCAGCGTCGTCACGCGACAAGTCGTGCCGCGCAGCATTTCATCGAAACAACCGGCGCCGACACCGAACAAAGCTTCGTGCGCAAAGCGCAGTTTGCTTTTGCCGATCAATTTGAAATCGACAAGCTTTTTGATGGCGCTGTAATGGGCGGGACGGATGTCGCGAATTTTGATTTTGCCCGAAGCGACGGCGTCGTCTGCCGTCGCGGCTTTGACAGGGCTTTTATCCAGACATTTTTCGACGGCCTGACAGATCGTCGGGTCAGCGGAACCGCCATAATAGGCTTTGAGTTTGAACCCATTGAACATTGGCGGATTGTGGCTGGCGGTGATCATGACGCCGCCAACCGCTTTCTGGTCTTTGGCGGCGTAAGAAACCGAGGGCGTGGGCGTCGGCCGATCGGTCAAGTGCACTTCGAAATTATTCCCTGCAAGAACTTCGGCGACGCGCAACGCGAATTTGTCCGACAAAAAACGGCGGTCATAACCGACGATCGCTTTGCGCGAAAAACCATTGATGTTTTCGTTCCAATAATCGGACGTGGCTTGCGTGACGCGATCCAGGTTCGCAAACGTAAAATCTTCGGCAATTACCGCGCGCCAGCCATCCGTTCCAAATTTGATATCAGACATAACGAAGTAATCAGTAAACAGTGGAGAATAAGAAGTAACAATCGCGCGGTGTATCGGGGATTACGTCAGTTTTAATTCGGGCACGCCCGCTTTCTCGACAATCTTGCGCATCTTCTTGATTGCCGCAGTCAAACTGTGTTGACCAAACAAACCCGTGCCGCTGATAAAAGTATCGGCGCCGGCATGTGCGCATTCCGCCGCCGTCTGGAACTGAATCCCGCCGTCGACGGCGATTTTATATTTCAAACCGCGTTCCTGCCGCCAGGTGTAGGCCTGCTGAATTTTAGTTAGCGTTTCAGTGATAAATTCTTGTCCGCCGAAACCCGGGTTGACGGTCATGATCAGCAACGAATCGATATCTTTCAAATAAGGTTCGACCAATTCCATAGCCGTCGGGGGATTGACCGACAGCCCGACTTCCTTGCCGAGATTACGAATTTTCCAGAATAACGACGGCACCGGATCGCCGAGTTCGACATGAATCGTCATCCGATCCGCGCCCGCTTTCGCGAAAGGTTCGAGAAGAATTTCCGGCCGCGAACACATGAGGTGCACGTCGAAAACAAGTTTGCAGAAGGGGCGAATCGCTTTTACGACCGCCGGCCCGAACGAGATATTCGGCACAAAATGCCCGTCCATGATGTCCAGATGCAGCCAATCGGCGCCGGCCTTTTCCACCCGTGCAGCTTCCTTGCCGAACTCAGTGAAGTCCGCGGCGAGCAGGGAAGGCGCGATAATCATTGCGCGAAGCGTAATAAATCTGGTGGGAAGGTCAAACGGACAAAAAAATGGCGCCCCACCCGGGGCGCCTATGAAAACTAACTCTACTGCGATGCCAAGCATAGGTGACGGTAGGGGAACTGTCTGCAAGGTGAATCATGGTTTCTACTGAGAGGGGACACCTTACGCGTTTGTAAGGGAGGTTTTAATGGCGTCGCCGAAGGTGCACGGACCGACATCCCGCCTGTCATCGAATATTGCCAAACCCCCGCCGCTAGTCGATACTGACCTACTCTTATGCATACACAGAATAATGGAGTCTTGGTCCAGAAGACGCGCGAACTTTGCGAAACCATCTTGAAACAGCCGGAGTTTCAAAACATCCGCGCCAATATGGATAAGTTCATGGCCGATCAACAGGCGCAACAGATGTATCAGGACCTGAGCGAAAAGGGCCAATACCTGCAGCACAAACAACAGCAAGGTGTGCAGCTCGAAAACGCCGAAATTGAAGCGTT